>NZ_JASJVS010000019.1:0-72261 GCF_035019605.1 Undibacterium sp. 5I2
AGGTGTAAAAAACGTCCATCAGGCTTTTGCGACAGCCTCTGAAGGCCGGGGTTTCAAACCCTAGTCAGATTTTTGATGAAGTTTGATCTTGCTCAAGCGCTACCGACGCCATAGCTAGGATGATGAAGACAGCACACGCTTGCCTTGAAAGGATTGGTCATGTACCACAAAATCTTACTGCCCACCGATGGCTCCGAACTGGCCTCGGCCGGCATTACTGCCGGCATCGCTTTCGCCAAGCAAATTGAGGCGCAAGTCGTCGCTGTCTTCGTCGCTGGCAATTACCAGTACCCTATCTATATCGACATCATCCCACCCAACACGCCAACCGAAGCCGATTATCAAGCCACCATGCGCACGGTCGGCGACAGCTATCTTGAAGCCGCACGCACACTGGCCGAGGAAGCCGGCGTGTCCTTCACCGGCGTGGTCGAGTTCAACGATTCAGCCGCCAAACAAATCGTCCGCACCGCATGCCAGCAGGGCTGCGACTTGATTTTCATGGGCTCACACGGACGCAGTGGCTTAGGGCAATTACTGCTAGGCAGTACCACCGCCAAGGTCTTATCACTGTGCGACATCGCAGTGCTGGTGCACCGAACGAAAGTGCGCTGATTGACGCACAGTTACCACACCAAGGCGGCGGCATTCAAGCCGTCGCGGGCTCTGGCGCGCTTTTGTACAGTACAATGGTGCAAATCTTGGGAAGCGCGAATGAAATTGCAGCGGCTTGCCTGCCACCACTGCGATGAAAATTCACACATGATCCGTATTCTGATTGCCGACGACCACACTATCATGCGCGAAGGGCTCAAGCGCATCCTCGACGGCAATGAAGACATCGTCGTCGTCGGCGAAGCGGTCGATGGCTTCGATACACTGGAAAAAGTACGCAGTACCAGCTTCGATGTCTTGTTAATGGATTTATCGATGCCGGGACGCAGTGGCGTCGATTTGATTCGTCAAATCAAAGAAGAATTCCCCAAGCTGCCGATCCTGATTTTAACCATGCATGAAGAAGAGCAGTATGCCGTGCGCGCCATTCGTGCCGGTGCACGCGGCTATCTGACCAAAGAAAGTGCCGGCACCCAATTAGTGACAGCGCTGCACAAGGTCGCGTCCGGGCGACCTTACATCAGTATCGAAGTGGCCGAACAACTGGCCATGAATGCCATGCCGGCCGATGACAGCCTGCCACATCTGAGCCTGTCGGACCGCGAGTTTGAAGTATTCTCGCACTTGGTCAAAGGCAGGACCATCACCGAAATTGCTGAACTGCTGCATCTGAGTGTCAAAACCGTCAGCACGCACAAAATGCGCATCATGCAAAAAATGAAAATGCATACCCTCTCTGACCTCGTGCAATACGCCGTCGCACACAATCTCCTCGTCCCCGCAGTCTGAAGCTCAGCGCCCAACGTGTAGGAATCGTCCTATACGGGCGGCGCTAAATACTACAAGTCAAATCAGCATCGACTGATATAAATCAAAGTTCGTAAGCGTGATAATGGACACAAGCAAACAAAGCAGTGTCCAAGCACGCACGCATCATGAATTTATTTATCGTTGAAGATTCCGTCTTAATTCAGAACCGACTCATACGCTTCGTTGAAGAAATCCCCGGCATCCATGTTATCGGGGTCGCCGCCGACGTCACCACTGCCTACGATCGCGTCATCCACAGCAATACCGACGCGATGTTACTCGACCTGCAACTCGGCGAAGGCAACGGCATGCAATTGCTCAAAGATATCAAGCACAGTAAACCGGAAGTGAAAGTGCTGATCTTGACCAACCATTCCAACGCTGAAAATCGTCTGCATGCCTTACGCGCCGGTGCCGACAGTTTCCTCGATAAATCGACCGATTTCGCCATGATTCCCGCCGTACTGCACCGCTGGCAAGCACCGATCACACTCAATACTATCAATTAAACTATTTCTCGTATTTCAGGAGACTGACATGAACACTACCGCAATTTCTTCCCGCCCGAGCAGCAGCAAACTTCCGCTCAGCAAGGTGCTGCCCTTGAGTAGCGAGGCGGGCTGGCGCTGCCATGGTAATTTGTGGTCGAATTTACGCGAAGTCTGCGAGCTCTTGCACATCCCGGCCCCGGCCAGCAGCGGCGACGAAGAAATATTGTTTCAACATGTGCGCTTCAAAGCCGGTCAACGCGTGCATACGATAGGCCAGAATTTCGAATCGCTGTACATTGTTAATTCCGGCTTCCTCAAAACTGTGCTTATCGATGAATACGGCAATGAACAAGTCCTGAGCTTCCCGATGAAAGGTGATTTGCTCGGCATCGATGGCATCCATAACCAACAGCATGCTTCTGAAGCGGTGGCCTTGTCCGATTGCGACATCATTTTACTACCCTATAAAACCTTCGCTGCGCTCGGCCGTACCTATGCCGAACTCGAGCATGCGATGTTTTCGGTGATGAGCCGCGAACTGGTGCGCGAACAATTAATGATAGGCATGTTGAGTGCCTTGAGTGCCGAAGCCAAAGTCGCGCGTTTCCTGACCAGTCTGGGCGAACGCTTCAGCTTACTCGGCTATTCCGGCCGCGCCTTCAATCTGCGCATGACGCGCCATGAAATCGGCAGCTATCTGGGACTGACGCTGGAAACGGTCAGCCGTACCCTGTCGGCCTTCAATGAAATGGGCTTGATCAGTGTCGATCAGCGTGAAATCTGCCTCATCGATATACTGACCTTAAAAACCCTGCGCCGCTTGCCACCGGCTAAGGCACGCAGTAAAGTCAGCGACAAAGTAACGGCATTGGTTGGTAAAAAGCTGTTGCCGCAATGGGGTAGCGAAGCAGCCGTCGCTGCATAATCCACAAATACCGTATGCTTTGTGTCTGACGCAAAGCAAGCGTTTAATTTTATCTATGGAGGCTCAAGATGTCATACAAAACGATACTGGTACACGTCGATGAATCGGACCGTTCCAAACTGCGCGTCGATTTGGCCGCGCAACTCGCTCTCGATCAAGGTGCCCACCTGATCGGTACCGCCGTCACCGGCGTGTCACGCTTCATCTACCAAGATGGCAATATCAGCGCCAGCGACCCCAATCTGACGATACACCTGAATTTTTTACGCGAACGCGCAGAAAAAGCCATCGCCGTATTTAATCAACAAGTCACCCAACGCGGCGTCACTTCATTCGAGAGTGCGATCGCCAATGATGAAGCCGGCGGCGGCATAGGCTTGCAAGCGCGGTACAGCGACTTGGTCGTGATCGGCCAAACCAATCGTGATGAACCATCGCCATCGGTATTGCCCGATTTTCCTGAATACCTGATCATGAATTCCGGTCGCCCGGCCCTGATCATCCCGTATGCCGGCGAATTCGACCACATCGGCAAACGTCCGCTGATTTCTTGGGATGCCAGTCGCGAAGCGACGCGTGCCGTCACCGATGCGATTCCGCTGCTGAAAAAAGCCGAGCTGGTGCAAGTGGCGATTTTCAATACCAAGTCGGTGCCCGACGCGCACGGCGAACAACCAGGTGCCGACATCGCCCTGTATTTGGCCCGGCATGGCATCAAAGTCGAAGTCTCGGTGCACAAGACCTCCACCGACATCGGCAACGCCCTGCTCTCGCTGGCCCATGACTTCGACAGCGACATGCTGGTCATGGGCGGCTACGGTCACTCGCGCTTGCGCGAAATGATCATGGGCGGCGTCACCAGAACTATCCTTGAAAGCATGACCGTGCCGGTATTCATGTCACATTAAGTTCACGCGCAAGCGGAATCGATGGCACTCTGTTCGAGTGCCATTTTTTTATCCGCAACGCGCCCTTCCATACCTTGATTCCTTGTAATATAGAAAATGTTTTCGCCACCGAGCCCAGCCATGCCATCCACCGCCCTGTTTCTGAGTCCCGCACTGCAGCGCGCGCGCTGGCTGTGCGCCTTGCTGTTTTTGGTTTCTGGTATTTTATGGAGCACGCAGGAACGCTTGTCGAACATCGTCATTCACCATGCGCTGCCACTGCACATGCTGCTGGAAACGATAACGATCATTATTTTTACCTCAGTATTCATCGTCTGTTGGAATGCCTTCGGTGAAGTGCGCAAAATCAGCAGCGTGATACTGGCCGTGGCATTTTTATGTGCCGCAGTACTCGGCTTACTGCATGCGATCAGCTTTCGCGGCATGCCCGGCTTCGACAGTGCGACCGATATGCACAAATCGCTAAGCTTTTGGCTGGCCTCACGTGCCATCATCGCTGCCACCCTGCTAGGCTTGGCACTCGATCCGCAAGACTCGGAAATCAGCGAACGCCACTCGAATACCCTGCTGCTGGTCGGCGTGACGATCACCGCGTGCTGGGCCGGCGTCATCTTCAGTTTCCCCTCGTTGATTCCATTAACCTACCTCGAAGGCTATGGCCAAACCTCATTCAAACTCAGTTGTGAAGCCGGCCTGATCGGCGCCAATGGATTGAGCGCGATATTATTTTATCGCCATGCATTGCGCTTCGGACGCCAACAAATCGCCGAACACTTGCATATCGACCGCACCCCATTACTGCTGGCCAGCGCCATGATGGCCCTGTCCGAAGTGTATTTCTCACTGTACGCCAGAGCGAGTGAGATCGATGTCGTGATCGGTCATGTGCTGCAATTATGCGCCGCCGTGGCGATTTACCGCAGCATGGTGGCAGTCAATATCCACAAACCTTATGCCAGTCTGGCGCAAACTACTGCTCGTCTGGCCAATTCAGCTCGCGAACTGAGCTTGCAGCGCGAACGTCTGAGTCGCATGATCGATACCGCCATCGATGGCATCATTACCGTCGATGATCAGCAAAACATTGTGTTGGTCAATCCGGCGGCCGCCTTCATCTTCGGTTATACGGTAGAAGCCTTGACCGGCAGTTCGCTCGACCGACTGATTCCGCCGCGTCACCGCCATACGCACGCAGATCACGTCCAACAATTCGGTGCGGCCGGCGTCACTCGACGCAAAATGGGCACGCACTTCGAAGATTTTTACGTCACCGGTTGCCGTGCCGATGGCAAGGAATTTCCACTCGAGGCCTCGATAGCGCATCAACTGGAAGATGGAAAACGCTATTACACCGTGATTTTCCGCGACGTCAGCGAACGCAAAATCGCCAAAGAAAAAATGGCCGCCTACCACGACCAATTAAGCCTCTTGTCATCCACCCTGCAAACCATACGCGAAGAAGAACGCAAGCACATCGCACGCGAATTGCATGACGATTTAGGCCAACTGCTGGCGGCGCTACGGATGGATCTCTCGCTGCTACAACGTGATCAACAACTGACCAGCCGCAGCGGCCAAACCATACACAGCATGGATCAGCTAATTCTGACCGCCATTACCACCTTGCGCCGCATCGCTACCGATTTACGTCCACGTGCCCTCGACGAGGGTGGTCTGTATTTTGCCCTGCAAAGCTTACGTAAAGACTTCACACAAAGGCATGGCATAGAATGCGAATTGATCGCCGATGAAGAACAACTGACACTCGATGATGCCCACAGCACGGCGATTTTCCGCATCGTACAAGAGTCGCTCACCAATGTTGTACGGCATGCCATGGCCAGCGAAGTACGCATTGAATTTGAACGCACGCCGAGCAAATTGGAATTCAGTATCAGCGATAACGGCAAAGGCATCGATGAGGGAGATATGCGCAAAACGCAGTCATTCGGCTTGGTCGGGATGCGCGAACGAGTCAAGGCCATGCAAGGAGAATTCCAGATAAACAGCCGCGGTAGCGATGGCACAAGCTTGAGAATCAGCTTGCCAATGCGAAATATTTCTGCAAATCATGAAAAAATCGACTAAGCTCAAAGCAGTTTCTTCTTAGCGGAGCATGTCATGTCTATTTCATCACTAAGCAGCGGCCTATCGGGTATGCGTGCCAATCAAACTGCGCTCGATGCCGCCGGCCACAATATTGCCAACGCCGAAACCGACGGTTTTACGCCGCAGCAAGTCAGTTTTAAAGAAAATGCTGGGGCCGGCGTCCAAGTCAATATCAGCCAAGCCGGTGCCAATGCCAGCACCACGACAAGTACCAGTACAGCGAGCAGCCAAGCCAGTGCAACCGATCTCAACAACGAGATCGTCAACTCGCTGACCTACCAAGCCAATTTCGCCATCAATGCCAAGGTGGTGAAAAGCGCCGATCAAACTTTGGGCACGCTGCTCGACATCAAAGCCTGAACGATTCAGCGGCACTCAAGTCAGCGGTACCACACATAAAAATCCCGGCATGTTCTGCATATCGACGTAGAAAAAACCTGCGCTTCCCAACCCAATGAGCAGCACCGCACCAGCGTAACGTGCAGCCGGTGGCACGCCGACGCGGCTAATGGCATGAAAAATCCCCTGACTGAGCAAGAGATGCGGCAAGGCGCACAAGCCGAACAACAGCATCAGCACGGCACCCGACCAGGCTGCGCCCGATAATAAGGCGAACGGCAACACCGCATACAGCAAGCCACACGGCAAACAGCCCCAGCCCATACCGATCAAAAACGGCCAACGTAAGCCATGCTTCAAGGCCGGTAAAGCGGCAAACAGCCGCGCCTGTAAGTTGGCACCCCACTTACTCAAGGCAGTCACTTGCCAACGCCAACCGAGTACGCGCAAACCGAGAAAAATCAAGGCCAAGTTACCGAAGGCATACAGAATTTGATGCAATGGCCAATGCGGCGGCAGCAAAATGCCGGCACTGCCGAGCGCACCGAGCACCGCGCCGATCAGCATATAGGTAGTCAGCCGCCCGGCTTGCAGCAGAATTTGAAACCGCAGCGCCGTGCGCGGCCTTGATACGACCGGCGACCCTGCCGAGCCTATCGGTATGATACGGCGCGTCCCCGCCTGTGTCAGCAAAGTCGAAATACCGCCACACATGCCAACGCAATGCACGCCACCAGCCAGTCCGGCAGTAATGGCCGCCAATACCAAGGGAAGCGTCAACACTAAGTGGCCTTTTGCGCCAATAAGGCGGTCAAGCCGCTGGATAAAATACCGAGCATCCAGAAAATAAAGAATCCCAGCGTGTAGACACCGCTGATATGCATTTGCAAACGTCGATCAAAAATGATCAACTCCATCGGATCGACCAAACTGAAAAACAAGCCGGTCGCTACCGCCGCCATTAAAAACGCCGGCCACAAAACTATCATCAACATCGGTCGCAACATATGCTGAGGATGCGCGTTCTGTTCCATGTTCTTACCTCCTTGTACCAGGTGAAATCTGCTATCCCATACTACGCTGGGCGCTGCTCCAGCTTCCCCTCAGAGAAGCGCCGAACACACTCAGCGCGCGGCCGACAATGCGGCCGGCTTTTGGGTCGGCTCATACCAATCACCGGTCAAGCGCCAGTCGCTCGTTTCCAACTTAATATGGAATAATTTAACAGCACTCGAAGAAATATTCGAGGCCAGCTTGATATCGCCTTCATAACGACCGTCGCTGATCAGCTTCATCGGCAAACGACGTATGACTTCATTAACCGAACTGCCATCTTCGGCGGCATTGGCCAAACTCAGTTGTAAAGTTTGCGGCAATACGCCTTGACCGCGTAATTGCAGGCGAATTTTTCCGGCATTCATATCGAGCGTCAAATTTGCCGCCAACTGCAATTCTCTGGCTTTGGCATCGCGCCGAATATCGGTATTAATCATCAAGCCTTGCTTATAATAATCTTCGGCCACCACTTTATCGGAACCGAGATACGCCAACACGCCGGTAAAAATACTGGCACAAACCACTATCGCAGGCCCACCAACAACCAGCAACAACCACGGTTCTTTGTACCATTTATCGATTTTCTTCGGTATCAATACAGCTTCCATACTTTCCTCCAAAAAGCCTTGAGAGGCAAACATACAATCAAATTCGTCTGAATAAAACCAGCAGCAACGCTATCGCGGAACAATAAATACTGCTTTTTCCGTCACACTCACATCCTCGGCATCGAGATCTTGAATCACGAAGCGAATACGGTTCGAACCGATTTGCAGCACATTCGGCGGCACCCGTACCCGTACCGGCATGGCGCGAGCCGTGGCTGACTTGACGTCGATATCGGCATTATTGAGAATCACAGCACCCGGCACACCGAGCACCCGCACACTGTAACGACGCGGTGACTCCTGAGTATTCATCACTTGCAAGCGATAGACATTTTCAATCTCACCGGCTTCGGTGATACGTGGCTGACCGCGATCTCGGATCACGTCGACTTTCAAGGGCACGTGGTAGTACAGCGACACCGCACTGGCAAGAATGATGAGGCCGAGTATGGCTGCATAAATCAGCGTGCGCAGACGGAATACGCGCTGCCACATCGCTTGCTTATCGAGCTTGCCAACCAGCGCGTGTTCGGTCGTGTAGCGGATCAAACCGCGCTCATAACCCATTTTATCCATCACCTGATCACAACCATCGATACATAAGCCGCAGGCAATACACTCATATTGCAGGCCGTTGCGAATATCGATGCCAGTCGGACAAACCTGAACACAGATGCCGCAATCGACGCAAGCACCGAGGCCGGCCGCTTTAAAGTCGACTTTTTTATTGCGTGAACCGCGCGGCTCGCCGCGTTCACTGTCATAGGTGACGATGAGGGTATCTTTATCAAACATGGCGCTCTGAAAGCGCGCATACGGACACATATACTTACACACTTGCTCGCGCATCCAACCGGCATTGCCATAGGTGGCAAAACCATAAAACAGAAGCCAGAACGTCTCCCACGGCCCCAAAGTAAGGCCGGCGACTTCCAGCGTCAATTGGCGAATCGGTGTGAAGTAGCCGACAAAGCTAAAGCCGGTCCATAAGGCGATCGCCAACCAAATAAAATGCTTGATGAATTTTAAAGAAAATTTACGCGCCGTCAGCGGCCCGGCATCGAGTTTAATGCGAGCATTGCGGTCACCTTCAACCCGTTGTTCTACCCAAAGAAAAATTTGGGTATACACGGTTTGCGGACAGGCGTAACCGCAGAACAGGCGGCCAGCCACAGCGGTAAATAAAAACAGGGATAAAGCTGAAATCACCAACAACACGGCCAGATAAATAAAATCTTGCGGCCAAAAGACAATACCAAAGATATAGAATTTACGCGTAACCAGATCGAACAGCACGGCTTGCCGGTCATTCCAGTTCAACCACACGGTACCGTAAAACATCAACTGCGTAATGACCACCAACACCCAGCGCCATGAGGCGAACCAGCCTTTTTGCGAACGCGGATAAATCTTCTTGCGCTCTTCAAACAGGGCAAGGTCAACCTCGTCAAGAGGCACCGGGATGATGGGGATATGCTTCATTTTTTGCGTCTTTATTAAATAATTACTTGTACTGCAAAAACTTACTTATCAAGCGTGGTGGCAGCTGAAATTTGCTTGATCGCAGGGACATCGGTGTCACTGACCTGGGCTGCCGTACCGTTATTCGACAAACTCCACACATAGGCTGCCAACAAATGGATCTTAGCTGGCGTCAGAATGTCTTTATGTGCCGGCATCTGGTTATTGCGACCCTTATTGATGGTTTCCATGATGGTATTGATATCACCGCCATAGAGCCAAATTTTGTCGCTCAAGTTCGGTGCGCCGAGCACTTGGTTACCCTTACCGTCGATACCATGACAAGCCGCGCAAGCCGCAAATTTCGGCTTACCGATCGCCGCTTTAATCGGATCATGCGCCGAATTCGACAAGCTCAGCACATAATTGGCGACATTGCGTACATCATCATCGGTACCGACCACGGCACCCATCGGTGGCATTTGACCGTGACGACCTTCATTGAGCGTGGTCTTGATCGTTTCCGGATCGCCACCATAGAGCCAGTCGGTATCGGTCAAATTCGGATAGCCTTTACCACCTTGCGCATCCGAACCGTGACACTGCGAACACGTGTTCAAGAACAGCCGTTGGCCGATTTCATGGGCTTGCGGATCTTTAGCGACCTCTTTGATATCCATTGCCAGAAATTTATTGAAAACCGGACCGTACTGCGCCTCGCCATCTTTCATTTCCTTTTCATATTCGCCAACCTGACTCCAACCCAAGCTGCCTTGACGGGCACCAAAGCCTGGATACACAATCAGATAGCCGATGGCGAACACGATGGTCAGATAAAACAACCACTTCCACCACAATGGCAACGGATTATTCTGCTCCATCAAGTTGCCATCCCAAACGTGTCCGGTCGTTTCCGCCGGCAAAGGCTTGCCGTCAGTACCGATCTTGACTCTCACCTTAGACTGCGACCACAACAGCAGTGCGCAGGCGGCAATACTGATGGCCACAACAATGGCGATCCCTATTCCCCACCATTCATTAAAAAAATCAGCCATGACTATTTTCCATCCTCATTTTCAATTGGCAAGCGAGCCAGTTTCTCGAAGCGCTCCTTGTTACCGGAACTGAATGCCCAGTAGACGATGCCCACAAAAACAATCAGGCTGATCACCGTCACCACACTGCTCAGGATTGTAAAGCTCATAATTTTCCCTTTTTTAAAAAGTGATAACCCAAGGAGACACTCTTCTTAGTTTTTGTTTTTGATTGCCGTACCAAGAACCTGCAAGTAAGCGATCAAGGCATCAAGCTCAGTCTTGTTTTCCAATTCCGCCGGACCAGCTTTGATGTCGGCATCGGTGTATGGCACACCAAGTGTCTTCATCGCTTGCAGTTTCGGCGTGATATCGGATGGATCCAAGGGCGACTTGGCCAACCACGGATAAGCCGGCATATTCGATTCGACCACCACCGAGCGCGGATCAGTCAAGTGATCGCGGTGCCAGTTGTCGCTGTAACGACCACCGACGCGCGCCAGATCCGGACCAGTGCGCTTACTACCCCACTGAAACGGATGATCGTAGACCGATTCACCAGCCACCGAATAGTGACCATAACGTTCGGTTTCCGCACGGAATGGACGGATCATCTGCGAGTGGCAGCCGTAGCAACCTTCACGCAGATAAATATCGCGACCGGCCAGTTGCAGCGGCGTATAGGGCTTCATACCCTGCACCGGCTGCGTGGTCGACTTCTGAAAAAACAGCGGAACGATTTCCACCAAACCACCGACACTGATCGTCAAGATAACCAATATCAGCATCAGGCCGACGTTGCGCTCGATCAGATCGTGAGTAAATTTACGCATTACATTTCTCCTGTTGATTTCTCTGACTTATGCATGCGCGGTCGGCAATGCGGGAATCGCATTATTGACCGGCTTGGCAGCCATCAAAGTTTTCGCCACGTTATAAGCCATGACTACCATGCCGCTCAAATACATCGCGCCACCGGTCAGACGAATCACGTAGTACGGGAAGGTTGCTTTGACTGATTCCACGAAGGAATACGTCAAGGTACCGTCTTCATTCACCGCACGCCACATCAAGCCCTGCATCACACCGGCGATCCACATCGAAGCGATGTACAGCACCACACCGATGGTGGCAACCCAGAAATGCACCTCAATCAAACGCTTGCTGTACATTTCAGTCTGACCGAACAGACGTGGAATGAGGTAATACAAACTGCCGATGGAAATGAAACCGACCCAACCCAAGGCACCCGAGTGCACATGGCCAATAGTCCAATCGGTGTAATGCGAGAGTGAATTGACGGTTTTAATCGCCATCATCGGACCTTCGAAGGTCGACATACCGTAGAACGACAGCGAAACGATCAGGAAACGCAAGATAGGATCAGAACGCAACTTGCTCCAAGCACCCGACAAAGTCATGATACCGTTGACCATGCCGCCCCAAGATGGCGCCAGCAAAATCAGTGAAAACACCATACCGATCGATTGTGCCCAATCCGGCAAAGCGGTGTAATGCAAATGATGCGGCCCCGCCCACATGTAAGTAAAAATCAGCGCCCAGAAATGGACGATGGACAGACGGTACGAGTACACCGGACGATCGATTTGCTTAGGAATGAAGTAGTACATCATGCCGAGGAAACCGGCAGTCAGAAAGAAACCGACCGCATTATGTCCATACCACCACTGCACCATCGCATCCTGCACACCGGCGTAAGCCGAGTAGGATTTAGTCAGCGAAACCGGAATCGCCGCACTGTTGACGATATGCAGAATCGCGACGGCCAAGATGAATGCACCGTAAAACCAGTTGGCAACATAAATATGCTCGACTTTGCGCTTGACCAGCGTACCGAAGAACACGATGGCATACGCGACCCACACCACGGCGATCAAAAGGTCGATAGGCCATTCGAGTTCAGCATACTCTTTACCCTGCGTGTACCCGAGCGGCAGCGTGATGGCCGCCGCGACGATCACCAATTGCCAACCCCAGAACGTGAATTCCGCCAAACCGTCCGAAAACAACCGGACGTTGGAAGTGCGCTGCACAACATAGTATGACGTCGCCATCAGTGCACATCCGCCGAAGGCGAAAATCACTGCATTGGTGTGCAAGGGACGCAAACGTCCGTAGCTCAACCAAGGTATCCCTGTTAAAAATTCCGGCCAGGCCAGTTGAGTCGCAATCACCACGCCTACGAGCATGCCGACTATTCCCCAAACTACAGCCATGACAGAAAATTGGCGTACAACTCGATAGTTGTAGGTGTTTTCTTTAGTTATCGTCATGATCTCACTCTGTTGTAAAAATACCCTGCCAGAATAACAAGGCACTGTTTAGTTACATTGATACACATCAAATGTTTTCGGAATCCGAGAATGCTTCGCACAGTCCTGCCGCAAATAGCGCAAAGCTGCGTGCCCACAGGCGCAGAGTGAGACTGACGGTGGCTGGCCGCCTTAATAAAAAAATATCATCGGACCATCATAGCAAGTCCGTCATCATCACGGCTAACTCAATTCAAGACGAAAAAAAACGGCGTCCGCAGACGCCGTTTTTTTGGAACTACCTGGTGTTACTCAATGACTGGCGCGCTCGTGCTCAGTGCCGCCTTATTGATCGTGACCTTGGCTTTGGTTTTCAAACCCTCGATATACGAACTCAGTTCTTGCTGTGCGATCAGATTAGCAAGTTGCTTCGCTTCCGCCTTGCGTTTTTCCAGATCTGGTGTGCCGGCATTGACTTTGGAAATCCGATAGATGCTGTAGGCCTCGCCCGCTTCCAATGTGGCAAACGCCGGCAGCTTACGCGTATCGGCTTGCATGATTTGCTTGAGCGCCGCCGCCGGTATATCGAGCGGCTTGGCGCGCGAAACCAGCTTCGCTTCAGCAAAGCCACTGCTTGCATCCGCCACCAGCAAGGCCGCCAAGCGCGCTTTACCGGCTTGCTCCGCCAAGACCAAGGCTTGCTCCTGCGTCAAGCGAGAAATGATCGCCGCGCGCACTTGATCCAAGGGTTGGCGACTGGCTGACTTATAGTCGACGATACGCGCTGCGACCAAGGTATTCGGTGCCACTTCAACCACTTCAGTGTTGTGTTTCTTCTTCACGACATCATCGGCAAACAAGGCTTTGATCAACTTTGGATTGGCCAGTACCGGATTAGTTACAGCAGGGTTGCCGCTGCGGGTGATGCCATCGACGACTTCAATTTTCAAACCGAGTTTATCCGCGACCGGCTTCAAACTGTCGGACTGTTCATACGTCAGATTACCGAAGCTTTCAGCGGCGTCAGCATACGCCTTGAGCGCTTTTTGTTTTTTAATATCACCAGCGATCTGGGTTTTGATATCAGCCAGCGGTTTAACCGATGCCGGCTTGATATCAGTGACTTCAATGATATGAAAACCATAGTCACTCTGTACCACGTCGCTGATTTGTCCTTTACTGAGCTTGAACACGGCATCTTCAAATGGCTTGAGCATCGCGCCCTTACCGAAGAAATCGAGGTCACCACCACGTTCAGCCGAACCGGAATCTTGCGAGTTTTCTTTTGCCAATTTGGCGAAAGCCGACGGATTACTGCGCAACTGCAGCAGCAGCGCATCGGCTTTGGCTTTCGCCTTGGCTTTGACATCGGCGCTGGCATCTTTGCCGGCGGCGATCAGAATGTGGCTGGCACGACGCTGTTCATCGACGCTGTAAGCTTTTTGATTACTTTGGTAGAACGCTTCAATTTCCGCATCGCTGACCACACTGCGCTCGGCCAAGGCTTCATTACTGAGCACCACGTACTGGGCTTTGATCATTTCAGGGATATCAAATTGCGCAGCATTTTTATCGTAATAGGCCTTGATCATCTCATCACTGAGCTTGACCTCTCCGAGGTAATCGCTAGCCTTGAACGATAACACCGCGACTTCACGTTCCTGCTCACCGATCAAAGCCAAACGGTCGGAAATGGTCTTCGGTACAAAACTGGTGTTTTGCACCGCCCCGAGCAACTGCTCGAGCACCATATCTTGACGTAAGCGCTGTTCGTACAGGGCCGGATTCATGCCCTGGGCAGCGAGTAAGCTGATATAGCGTTCTTTATCAAAACTGCCGTCCGGTTTGATCATGCCGGGCGTCGCCAAAATCGCCTGCTGCAACATGGCATCGCTGATCGACAATTTACTCTGCACAGTTTCGACCGCAATGGCCTTGCGACCGACCAGTTCATCGAGCACGCCCAGTTTCATTTCCGGTGTATTGAGCAATTTCGAATCAAATTGCGCACCATACATCTGACGGAATTTATCGAGTTGCTCACGCATGGCACCATCGAGTTCCTGCTGCGCCACCACTTGGCCGGCGACTGTCGCGACCGTGGCACCGGCAGCCGCTTGCGATCGGGTATAACTTTCTATACCGAAAAAAGCAAACGACGGGAAAATAATCAGCAACAGCAAAAACTGCATCAAGCGCTGATGGGTACGAATATATTCAAACATGTTCAACCAATCGTATGACTAAAAATGACAATTCTGGAATAACAAAAAAAGGCGAACTCGCGTTCGCCTTTCGCATTTCCAGCGCAGCGGAACCGGTCGTTAGCGACTGATACGCCGGTCTATCCAAGGAATTAACAGCATTGTTAACACAAGAGAACAATTTTCATCATTCCGTGTCGCCGCTGACCGAATCAGGATTTTATCAGTCTTTTCTGCCTGCTTGTGGCAGTGGCAGCAAAAAGAAGCAGTGAAAACAGGCTTTTTTGCTGATTTTTCATGATTAAAAACACAAGCAGGACAGACGTTCATGCTCATGCCAGCAACATTAATGACAAACCATTACAATCACCCACCTATTCTCACCAACATGGCCAGTTCACGCCTCATGCCTCTTTCCGCAAAAGTCACCCCACCAGCGATCTACACAGATGGCTTGCCGGCGCGCGAACGTTTGCTCGCCATGCTGGCACTCTCGCTCGGCGTCGCCATGGCCTCACTCGACACGGCCATCGCCAATACCGCCCTGCCAGCGATCGCCGCACAATTGCATACCTCAGCGGCGGCCTCGGTCTGGATTATCAATGTCTATCAACTCGCCATGGTCGCAACCTTGCTGCCGTTTGCCGCGCTTGGCGAAATCATCGGTTACCGGCGCGTTGCATTGGCCGGCATCGCACTGTTTACACTGGCATCATTGGCCTGCGCCTGCGCTTGGTCGCTGCCCTCACTGGTGATCGCCCGGCTATTTCAGGGTTTAGGTGGCAGCGCCATCATGGGTGTCAATACGGCACTGCTACGTTCGATTTTCCCTGCCCAGCTACAGGGACGTGGCTTCGGCCTCAACTCCATGGTGGTCGCAGTAGCCTTCGCGACCGGGCCAACCCTGGCTTCCTTGATTTTAGTCAGCGCCGCATGGCCCTGGCTGTTCGCTATTAATATCATACCGGGTGTGATCGCACTGCTGCTGGGGCGCCGCTTCCTGCCGCTGAGCGCAGGGGCCAAGCATCAGATCGATAAACTGACGGTGTTTTACAATATCGTCGCCTTCAGCCTGCTGATTTTATTATTCGGTGACGCCGCCCATCTCGCTGCGCGCACCACCCTGCTGACCGAATTGATCGCGACGATGGCCTTCTTCGGCTTACTGATTCATCGCCAGCGCAATCATCATGCCCCGATGCTGCCGCTCGATTTATTACGCCGCCCCTTGTTTCTACTCTCGGTGGTGACAGCGATCTTTACTTTCGCCACCCAAAGCCTGGCCTTCGTGACGCTACCGTTTTATTTTGAAATCGTACTCGGCCGCTCACCCGTGGAAACCGGTTTTCTCATCACCCCGTGGGCCATCATGGTGGCCATCATGGCACCGCTAGCCGGACGCCTCAGTGACCGCTATCCGGCCGGTCTGCTCGGCGGCATAGGCTTGGCGATTTTGGCCGCAGGTATGAGTGCACTGGTATTTATGCCAACTACAGCCGGCGTAGCTGACATCGTCTGGCGCATGGCGGTCTGCGGAGTCGGTTTCGGTTTTTTCCAAGCCCCTAACCTGAAAGCGATCATGAATTCCGCCCCCGCCAAACGTGCCGGCAGCGCCAGCGGCATCGTCGCCACCGCGCGCCTGCTCGGGCAAGCCAGCGGTGCCGCCTTGGTCGCGCTCTGCCTTAGTCTGTCTGGCAACGCCGGCACCAGCCATGCCTTGGTGCTGGGCGCACTGTTCGCCGGCTGTGCCAGCATTGCCAGTTTTTCACGCTTATTTGTTGCTGCGACGCCGGAATAGTCAGGCTAAGTCGGTTTTTTTAACAATCGCTGGCGCCGATGAACGCGTTTGGTTTGATGTTACCTCAGCTGCCCACGCCTCCGCATCGTCGCTCCCGCGTAGGCCGATACCTAGTGGCGGTTCACACAAAATACAAAGCAATACGATCAGATGTCCAGGTTGGCACGCCGATCATCAGGCGCAAAGAACTTGACCGTCGCAGCATTGTCGAAAATCAGTTCACGCACCCGCTTCCCCAGCACAGCACGAATCAGAATGTTCGCATCGAGAACGATGGCCTTGCCACTCATGCTGCTTTGGGTTTCAACTTTTTCGCAGGCGCACTTGCCCTCTTGCGTGCGACTTTGAAATCTGCCACTACAGACTCGACATCCACCCCCTGTGCCTCAAGCAGCTCGTCCAAGGTCTTGCTGGCTTTTTTCAAGGCAACAATATCGGCTTCCGCTTGTCCATGTATGGGAATAAAGTAGCCAACTGTTTGCCCATGCCGTGTCACCGCCACTGGCGTGCTTGATGCAATGTACTCGGCCAAGTCGGTGCGGAACTCGCGTATACCCACCTTCATTGTCTCCATGTGATTGCCCTTTCAGTTGCGAATCTATGTGTACACACTTTACGCAATCCAGCAGACTGATGCAAGTCTCTCTCCAATTAATCAGCGATTGCAAGACGTAGTGCGACCAGTACTCAGTTGTATCGACAAAACGCGGAACACACGACAACTTTCAGACATGTGGCCCCAGACCCCAACACCAGTAAAGCGCATCCGCAGAACAAGATTTACCCGTACTTACTGAGACGTATCGACGTCACTCGACCAAATATGGTCTGGAGTACAGACATCACCTTCATCAGGCTGCCGCGGGGTTTTGTGTATCTGGTGGCGATGGTTGACTGGTACAGCCGGAAGCTGCTGTCCTGGCGGTTGTCGAACACGATGGATACGGGGTTTTGCGTGGACTGCTTGGAAGAAGCCATAAAATGGTATGGAACGCCGGAGATTTTTAATACCGATCAGGGTGCGCAGTTTACCAGCCACGCCTTTACTGGGCTGCTGCTTAGAAGCGGCATTAAAATCAGCATGGACGGTCGCGGTCGGGCACTGGATAATATTTTTGTTGAGCGCCTATGGCGCAGCGTGAAATAGGAAGAAGTGTATTTGAAAAAGCATGAAAGTATGCCGGAATTGGTGATCGGCTTGGCGAACTATTTTATGTTCTACAACGCTGAACGTAAACATCAATCATTGGGTTATCAAACGCCGGAAACCGTGTATGGCTCAGGCGTGGGCGGCGGTGCCAAGCTCGTGAATAAATTTGGTGCTGAACTGCCTGATTCAAAAATACAGGAAAAGAAAAGCACGGTAGTGATGTAGTGCGAATAACGGGGCCGCGCCGTGCAGCTGTGGCAGAAACAGGCACTATCTTAAACTCTTTGGATAATTGTCTGGACTTAGGGGGCCACTTTACCGTTCCAAGAGGCGGAACACGCCGATGAAATTCGATTTTCCCGAACCGTTGGCGCCGATGATCACGTTCAAATCACCCAGCTCCAACTCCGCGCTGGCGATCGATTTGAAACCCTCTATCTTGACCTGGCGTAACGTTCGCATGGGGTCTCCTATGTAATCCGCAAATGAAATAGGCCAGCAGGTTTGGCCTCGTTGCGCAACAAAATTTCCTGCGGATAATCATGCGCCTCGCCCATAAAATAGGACCGAAATCGAGGCTGTCGCTGGCGTTAGGGTGAGCGCAACGCCAGCGTACGGCATCCGTGGCCGAGTTGTTAACGATGCGGCCGGTGCCAGATGGCAACCAGAACAATGGTACAGCCACGAGCATCGGCATAGTGGCATTCCGTTCGTGACGCCAGCAGAACGCCATCAGGAACGTGGCCGAATGATTTTAGCACAACGCAAAGCAGTCTATGAAATCGCCCGTGCAAAGCAACCGGAACGCTGGCGAGGTGATACGCGAAACTGGACTTGGGTTGATCAGGTCAGTCTCAATCCTGATCGTGAAGAAGTCTAAAAAATGAATAAGGAAATGGCAGCGGCTTGACCTCAAATCTTACCAACTATCTTGACAGATACCGCCCGCTCACCCTGATAAGCAGCGCCTTCTATGCGATTCGTGTTCCTCGGCTCATGATTTATGATTCGTACTTCCTTCCCACGGTTGGTCACCCTTCCGCAGTTGTACTTCACTTCGCTCGCTGTGGTCAGCTTGCGGGAGGACTTGCACCTCCAGGAGTGCGCCCATGCTGGGCGCACATGAAAAAAGCCGTTTGCTTGCGCAAACGGCTTTTATTGTTTTGGCGGAGCGGACGGGGCCCTCCCACATCCTGCGGGCCGCTGCCGGGCTGGTAAGCCCGGCCCAAGCTCAGCCTCACCCCACCCCGACGCAAGCCAAACTCTTGGCTTGCTTCCGCTGAAATGAAAAAAGCCGTTTGCTTGCGCAAATGGCTTTTATTGTTTTGGCGGAGCGGACGGGGCTCGAACCCGCGACCCCCGGCGTGACAGGCCGGTATTCTAACCAACTGAACTACCACTCCTGGTATTTCTTTTCTATTTCTATTTGATGAACTGGTGGGCGCTGAGAGGCTCGAACTCCCGACCTAAGCCTTGTAAGGGCTCCGCTCTACCAACTGAGCTAAGCGCCCGCACCTTACCATCAAACATCACGACGCCGTCACAGCGCCACGAAAGAGCATTAGTTTACAGCATCTTTCAACGCTTTGCCAGGTTTAAATTTAGGAACCTTGGCTGCCTTGATTTTTATTGCCTCGCCGGTACGTGGATTGCGGCCGGTTCTGGCTGCACGCTTACCAACGGAAAACGTGCCGAAACCGACCAAGGTGACGGTGCCGTTCTTCTTTAAAGTCGTTTTTACTGCATCGATCAATGCGTCCAGGGCGCGCGCTGTAGCCGCTTTGGAAATATCCGCTGTTTTCGCTATATGATCGATCAACTCAGTTTTATTCACTTCAAGCCCCCTCGTAAAAATTTGAATTCGCTGCGATATCGTCGGTTATTGTATTGGTCGTTCATCGCTCGCACTCGGCAAAAATTGCTGCCCACGATATTAAACAAGCGGCCCACTTTGGTGTCAAGCGGTTTGCAAGCTTTCCATACAAACATCCGTTTTAATTCTGATTTCCTCAGTATAATTTGAACTTTGCAGCAATGACCACACCGGCTGCCTGCACACCAAACCCTAAAACCATTACCAATCCATGAACTCCACACACCTCATCGGCACACCGCTGTCACCATCCGCCACAAAAGTCATGTTACTCGGCTCGGGTGAGCTCGGCAAAGAAGTTATTATTTCGCTTCAGCGACTGGGCATTGAAGTCATTGCCGTTGATCGCTACGCCAACGCCCCCGGTCATCAAGTGGCGCATCGCGCCTATGTCATCGATATGACTGATGGTGCCGCATTGGCCGCTCTGATCGAACAAGAACGCCCTGATTTAGTGGTGCCGGAAATCGAGGCTATCGCCACACCGATGTTGATGGAATTGGAAGCCGCCGGTAAAGTGCGCGTCATCCCGACCGCGCGCGCGGCTTGGCTGACCATGAACCGCGAAGGCATACGCCGACTCGCAGCAGAAACATTAGGGCTGGCCACCTCGCCATACCGCTTCGCCGATAGTCAGGAAGAATTACGCGCCGCCAGTCTTGAAATTGGTTTTCCATGCATCGTCAAACCGGTCATGTCGTCGTCAGGAAAAGGCCAGTCGCGTCTCGACAGCGCGGCGGATGTTGATTCTGCTTGGGACTATGCCGCCGCCGGCGGTCGCGTCAATTCCGGTCGCGTGATTGTCGAAGGCTTCATCGATTTCGATTATGAAATCACCCTCTTGACGGTACGCGCCATCGGTGCCGCCGGTCAGATAGAGACGCATTTCTGCGAACCGATCGGGCATGTGCAAGTTAACGGCGACTATGTCGAATCCTGGCAGCCGCAAGCCATGCATCCGGCTGCTTTGAAACTGGCACGTGAAATCGCCAAAAAAATTACCGATGACCTCGGCGGCCTGGGTTTGTTCGGTGTTGAGCTGTTCGTTAAAAATGACATGGTGTGGTTCTCCGAAGTCAGCCCGCGCCCACACGATACCGGCATGGTGACGATGGCCAGCCAGGCTCAAAGTGAATTTGAATTGCATGCCAAGGCGATACTCGGCTTGCCGGTCGATATCAGCTTGTTGTCGCCGGCCGCTTCGGCCGTCATTTATGGCCAACATGATGCGGTCGGCATCGCCTTCGAGGGCGTTGCTAAGGCTCTGCAAGTGCCGGGCACCGATATCCGTTTATTCGGCAAGCCGGAATCGTTCGCACGCCGGCGCATGGGCGTAGCACTGGCGAAAGCAGCCGATACCGATACCGCGCGCACCTTGGCCAAAGCAGCCGCTGCCAAGGTGAAACCTGTAATTCCGGGCAAGGCAAACTGAGCGTACCGCGCGACCGCGCCGCAATCCTGTAATATACGGGTTAGCGCGGCCGGGACGTCCGCGTTCCGGCCGCGCCAGAACAGCTGCGACTGCAACCATATAAAGTAGACATAATGAAGAATTTCGATGTTGCCATCGTCGGCAGCGGACTGGCCGGCCTGTCGGTCGCCTTGCATCTCGCCAAGACCCGCAAAGTGGCGATCATTTCCAAGCGCGAATTACTCGATGGCGCCAGCAGTTGGGCCCAAGGCGGGATTGCCGCAGTACTCGATTCGCATGACAGTCACGAACAACATATTGCCGACACCCTGATTGCCGGCGGCGGCTTGTGCGATGAAGGTGCGACGCGCTACATCATCGAACATGGTCGCGCTGCCATCGACTGGCTTATTGAGCAAGGCGTACCATTCACGCGCGACGACGAAGCCGAGCTCGGCTTTCATTTGACGCGCGAAGGCGGCCACAGCCAGCGCCGCATCATTCATGCGGCTGATGCCACCGGCCATGCGGTGCAAGTGACGCTCGAGCAGAAGGTGCGCAATCACCCCAATATCAGCCTGTTCGAACACCATTACGCCATCGACGTCATCACCTCAGCCAAACTCGGCGCACCCTTGACTACACCTCGCTGCGTCGGCCTGTATGTGCAAGACGTCCGCACTGGCAAGGTCGATACCTTCGCGGCGCAACACACTGTGATGGCCACCGGCGGTGCCGGTAAAGTGTATCTGTACACGACCAATCCCGATACCGCCACCGGTGATGGGATTGCCATGGCTTGGCGTGCCGGTTGCCGGGTCAGCAATATGGAATTCATGCAATTCCACCCGACCTGCCTGTACCATCCGTTTGCCAAATCTTTTTTAATTACCGAAGCCGTGCGCGGTGAAGGTGGGGTACTCAAACTGCCGGCCGAAGCCGGGGCTGCTGCCGGCACGCGTTTCATGCTGGCGCACGACGAGCGCGCCGAATTAGCCCCGCGCGATGTGGTCGCACGCGCCATCGATTTTGAAATGAAAAAACGCGGCCTTGATTATGTCGAACTCGATATCAGTCATCAACCGCCGGAATTTCTCAAAGAACACTTCCCCACCATTTACGCGCGCTGCCTTGAACTCGGCATCGACATCACCAAACAAGGTATACCGGTGGTGCCAGCGGTGCATTTCACTTGCGGCGGCATTGTTACCGATACCGATGGCCGTACCGATTTACCTGGTCTGTATGCGGTCGGCGAGACTGCTTGCACGGGGCTGCATGGCGCCAATCGCTTGGCCAGCAATTCGCTGCTCGAATGTTTGGTGGTCGGTCACGCCACGGCCCTGCACATCGAGAGCCAGGAGCGTGCGAGTCCATTAGCCCTGCCGGATTGGGATGAAAGTCGGGTATCGGACGCTGACGAAGAAGTCGTGATCGCGCACAATTGGGATGAGCTGCGTCGTTTCATGTGGAATTACGTCGGCATCGTACGCACTACCAAACGACTCGAACGCGCCAAACACAGAATCCGCCTGCTCAAAGAAGAAATCGACGAGTACTATGCTAATTTCCGCATCTCGAATCACTTGCTCGAATTGCGCAACTTGGTGGAAGTGGCTTCGCTGATCGTCAACAGCGCGCTATCGCGCCGGGAAAGCCGCGGCCTGCATTTCAGTCGCGACTACCCCGATACCTTACCGAAGGCCTTGCCAACGGTATTGACACCGAAACGCAAAAAATAAGCGCGCCGCAGCGACCGCTGGTCGCTGCGTTTTAAGCAGTAAGCGATCAAATAATCCGCAAAGAATAATCAATCGCCCGCACGTCTTTCGTCAGGCTGCCGATGGAAATTCTATCGACTCCGGTTTCTGCAATCGCGCGCACCGAACTTTGATCTACCCCGCCGGACGCCTCGAGCACCGCACGGCCAGCCGTAAAGGCAACCGCCTCGCGCATCTGGGCCAGATCAAAATTATCCAGCAGTACCGAGGTCGCCCCAGCTTCCAGTGCCAGCGCCAGCTCAGCTAAATTTTCCACTTCAATTTGAATGCTGACCCCAGCCCGCAAGGCCAGTGCATGCGCCATCGCTGCGGCCACCCCACCGGCTGCGGCAATATGGTTTTCCTTGATCAAAATACCGTCATACAATGCCAGTCGCTGGTTTTGTCCGCCACCTGCCAACACCGCGTATTTTTGCGCCAAGCGCAAACCCGGCATAGTTTTACGCGTATCGAGTATGGCCGCCTTGGTACCGGCCACCAAGCCCACATAGTGGCTGGTGGCGCTCGCTACGGCCGACAACATCTGTAAAAAATTCAATGCCGCGCGTTCAGCCGTGAGCAAAGCGCGGGCTGGTGCCGTGATCTTGCACACCACGCTATCGGCCTGCATCAGAGCGCCCTCGGCATACTGCCAATCGATCTGCACCGATTCTGCGCAGGCCGCCATGACCGCATCAAACCATGGCGCACCGCACAGCACCGCCGCTTCGCGCACCACCACATGGGCCGTCACCTGTTCGTATGCCGGCACCAACAAACCGGTCAAATCACCAGCACCGATATCTTCACTCAAGGCATCGCGCACATTGCGCTCGAATGCCGCTTGCAAATCAGCCTCAAATGGCCCCAGACGATTGATTAAATTACTACTCATGCGCATTCCTTCCTTCACGCCGGACCAATGCCGGAAAATAATTGTCCATCTTGGGCCAAATCTCCCGATGGTCGAACCACGGTTTTTCTGGCCGCAGCAAAATCGAGCATACGATCAATACACTGCTTGGCTGGTAGCGCGATTTCGGCCGGCACGTGGATTTCATTGGCAGCATTTTCCAGCACCGCCACCAGATTCCGCAAACCGTTCATGGCCATCCACGGGCAGTGAGCGCAACTCTTACAGGTGGCGCTGTTACCGGCGGTAGGTGCCACCAAAAAGCGCTTGCCGGGGGCTGCCATCTGCATTTTATGTAAGATGCCATTATCGGTAGCAACGATGAATTCAGTCGCTGCTAAATTCTGTGCCGCTGCAATCAACTGTGAAGTCGAGCCGACCACATCGGCCAGCGCCACCACCGCTGCCGGTGATTCCGGGTGCACCAGTACCAAGGCATGCGGATGTTCCGCCTTGAGCAAGGCCAGTTCAGTAGCCTTGAATTCATCATGCACCAAACAAGATCCTTGCCACAGCAACATGTCGGCACCGGTTTGCTTTTGGATATAGCTGCCCAAATGCTTATCCGGCGCCCACAGTATCTTCTTGCCCTCGGCATGCAAGGCTGCGACGATATCGAGCCCTATGCTCGAAGTGACCATCCAATCGGCACGCGCCTTCACAGCGGCACTGGTATTGGCATAGACGACCACGGTGCGATCCGGATGGGCATCACAAAAGGCGGCGAATTCATCGGCCGGGCAGCCGAGATCGAGCGAACAGGTGGCATCGAGATCGGGCATCAGGATGGTTTTTTCCGGGCTCAGTATTTTCGCTGTTTCACCCATGAAGCGCACCCCCGCTACCACCAGCGTTTGCGCCCGGTGGTCGCGACCGAAGCGTGCCATTTCCAGTGAATCGGAAACACAGCCGCCGGTTTCCTCGGCCAAGTCCTGCAAATCCGCATCGACGTAATAATGCGCCACCAAGACCGCCTGTTTCTCAACCAGCAACTCACGCACTCTTTGCTTGAGCAGTAATTTTTCCGCCGCATCGGGCGTTTCGGGGATGCGCGCCCATGCATTGGCGGTGCAACTGCTGCCAGCTTCCATTTGTGGACGTTCAAATTCTATGACTTTAGTGGTTTCCATGATAAATCATCAGTGCGCTGCCGACCACCGAGCTCGGGTCGACAGAATCAAAATCGGCACCGCTACCTGACAGACTACAGGCAGCGGCGAACAGTCAATTACGCACACAGTATACCGTAGCGTGGCGCAGGCGTTTTACCAGATCTGCACCAGCTTGCTGCCATGCCGCAGCGGCGAGCGCTCGCCTTGACAACTGAACGCTGCGGAAAACTCCGGCAGATTCGCCAATGGGGCAATCACACGGTATTTATCTGGGGCATGCGGATCGGTTAATAATCTCAAACGCAGCATTTCAGCGCGAATCGAACTGCGGAAACTCTGGCCATTGGCCACGAAAAACCGTTGTTCCGGCGTTAAACCATCGATCAGTGCCGCCTGCGGCTGCACTTCTAAAGCCGTGCGCAAGGCTTGCAAGGCGATTTTCATCCCACCTAAATCGGCAATATTCTCACCGGCCGTCAGCTTGCCGTTCACGTGCAAGGTATCAATCGGATTGAATTCATCGAATTGCTGCTCTATCGCCTTCACCCGCAGCAGAAACTGCTGTTCGTCACGTTTGCTCCACCAACTTTTGAGATTACCCTCGGCATCAAACTGACGTCCTTCGTCATCGAAGGCATGGGTCAATTCATGTCCTATGGTGGCGCCGGTATTACCATAATTAGCGGCAGCATCGGCTTTGGGGTGATACAACGGCGGTTGCAGTATGCCGGCTGGGAAGACGATTTCATTCATGCTCGGGTTGTAATAGGCATTGACAGTCTGTGGCGTCATGCCCCATTCGTTGCGGTCGATCGGTTTGCCCAGCTTGGCTAAGCCACGTTGAAACTCAAACATCGCCGCCTGCGTGACATTGTCGACATACGAATCCGGCGTGATCTGCAGGCTGCTGTAATCGCGCCACACATCGGGATACCCGATCTTAACCATCACGGTATCGAGCTTCTTATAGGCTTGCTGTTTGGTCGGTTCCGACATCCATGCCAACTTGCCTATACTGGCACGCATCGCGGCCTTGATGTTATTCACCATCTCCAGCACGCCGGCTTTGGCATCGGGCGGGAAGAATTCCGCCACATACAATTGGCCGAGTGCTTCACCGGCTTGCGCATCGATATTGCCTAACACGCGTTTCCAGCGTGGTTGCAGTTGCTCGGTGCCGGCCAAGGTTTTGCCATAGAAATCAAAATGCGCATCGACAAAATCATGACTGAGGTCGACGGCACGGGCATTGAGCAATTCCCAGCGCAAATAAGTTTTCCATTCCGGCAGCGACAAACGCTCGACCAGACCGGCAGCGACACGCAAAAACTGCGGATGTGCCAGATTGATTTGCCCTGGCTGCGGCAAGCCTATGTCATTGAAATACACTTGCCAAGGCGTGTTTTTATGCAACTTCTGCAAACCTGCCATATCCGACAAATGGTAACTGGCTTGCGGATCGCGCAGTGCCACCTTGGAGAGTGAAGCTTTGGCCAACTGCGTTTCGAGCTTGACTACCTGGGCCGCCGCTTGCTGTGCCTCGGTCTCAGATTCACCGACGAGCATGAACATGTGCGTGATATAGGCCAGATACTGCGCACGTATCCGCTGCGTCTTGGCATCCGTATTGAGATAATAATCACGATCCGGCAAGCCAAGGCCACCTTGCGTGAGCTCAGGAATCGTCCGCGTGGCATTTTTCGCATCCTGTCCGACATCGAAACCAAACAGCGCGTACACGCCCTGCTTATGCAAACGCGCCAGCATCGCCATCAATTCACGCTGATTCGATAGCGCGGCTATTTCAGCAAACTGCGCCGCCAAAGGCGTGAAGCCGAGTTGTTCAATGCGCGCCTCATTCATGCCGCTGACATAAAATGCGCCGACCAGACGCTGGCTCGGGCTGCCGACAGAGCCATCACCGGCCGCTTCAGCGATGCGTTTCAATGCCGTCAAATTGCGTTCGGCCACTTCATCATAGGCACTGTAACGTGAACGATCGGCCGGAATCGGATTATTTTTAAGCCAGTTACCATTGGCATACTCAAAAAATTGTCGACACGGATCAGCAGTTAAATCCATGGTCTGTGCTTCGAGCACGAACTGATTCGACGGCATCGTTTGGGCTGCGGCGGGCACGCAGGCGCAGGCGACCAATACGGCCATTGCCGTGCGCTTAAAAAATTTTAATGAAACCATGGTTTGTCTCTTTGGCTATAACAATGAATCGGCATGACCGATAAGGGAACAACAATTACTTGATGTGTTCAGACAAGATCGGTAACACAATACCGGAAAACTGACCGGGCGCATGATAGACACGCTGCGTGGCGCGCTGAAAATCGGCCGGCTGCGCCTGTGGAATCGACATGAAGCTTTGCGGATTGAGGTCAACCAGCGGAAACCAAGAGCTTTGCACCTGCAGCATGATGCGATGGCCGCGCCGGAAAGTATGGTTAATATCGGGCATGCTGTAATTGAGCGCGGTAACTTGGTTCGGCACGAAGGGTTCGGCCTGCTCGAAGCTGTTTCTGAATTTTCCACGCAATGGTTCACCGCGTACCAATTGCTGATAACCGCCCATACTGAGCGCCGGTCGGGCCACGTCAGCGCCGGCCTCATGCGCCGGCTCGGCTTGCGGATAATCGGGTGGATAGACATCAATCAATTTCACTACCCAATCGGCATCGCTGCCGCTGGTACTGACGAAAAGTTGCGGACTGACTGGGCCAGCCACCGTCACATCCTCGTTCAACAGCGCAGTTTGATACGTCAACACATCCGGCCGCGTGGAGGCGAAGCGCTGATCTGATACCATGTATTCGCGCGGCACGCCGGTGGCCACGTAGGAAATGAATGGTACCGGTTTGTGCGGATCACTGACATATTCATCAAATGCCGGCGCCGCGTCGGTCGGCGTTTGCCAACTTAAGCTGCCGCCAGCACCGAGGTATAAGCGGCGCATTTGCACTTGCTGCGGCGGCCAACTGGCATAACGCCGCCAGACATTAGTACCGGTTTCAAACACTGTCGCCACCGCCGCCGTCTGATTGCTCACACCTTTCAGGTACTGTTCAAAAAACGGCAACAAGATATTTTTGCGATAGTATTCGCCGGTTTTCGATTGAAAGTCGACATGTCCCAGCGTTTTACCATCGGCACTGTGCCAGCCACCATGCGCCCAAGGGCCGATGACGATGCCATTGAAATAGCCTTGGTTGTTGGCAGCGATGCTGTGATAGGTGGCAAACGGGCCGTGTAAGTCTTCGGCATCATACCAACCACCTACCGTCAGAACGGCCGCTTTGATTTGCTTCAGATGCGGCGCGATATTGCGCGCCTTCCAAAAGTCATCGTAACTGCTGTGTTCTATGGTCGGCATCAGCAGCGTGCGTTGTTTCTCACTCAGTTGCGCGGTAATGCGCGCGAGGCTCAAGTGTTCAAGGAAGAATTGGTAGCCATCGTTACTGCCGTAATCATACGGAGTCCAGGTTTTCGGCAAGCTGGTCGGGTTTTTCTCGATGGTGAAACTGGAATAAAAATCAAAATTAGCCGCCAACATAAACGCGCCGCCATGATAGGAATCATCGCCCATAAACAGATCGGTGACCGGTGCCTGTGGCGAAGCCGCCTTGATGGCGGGATGCGAATTGATGATGCTGGCCGAGGTATAGAAACCCGGATAGGAAATCCCCCAGATACCGACTTTGCCATTATTGCCAGGCACGTGTTTGAGCAGCCATTCGACGCTGTCGTACATATCTTCACTCTCGACCCCCTCGCCAGGGGCGCGTGTTGCTTGAAGATGTGGCGTCATTTCTTGCCAACTGCCTTGCGATAAAAAGCGCCCGCGCACATCTTGATTAACGAAAATATAACCGCTGGCATCGAATTCTTTACCTGGCCCCAGTGTTTTCGGATAAAAATCCACGCCCTGATGCGTTTCATCACCCACCCGTACCCCGACACCATACGGCGTACGCGTGATCAAAAAAGGATAACTGAGCGAACTGTCTTTCGGCACATAGACAACGGTATGCAGGCGCACGCCGTCGCGCATAGGGATATCGTAGTCGTATTTGGTATACCGTTCGCTGGTACTGACTTCAGCCTGAGCACTGATACCGAGCAGCGTGCTGCAAGCCAGCACTGCCGCCACCAATGAACTAGTAATTTTCATGCAATTCTTTCATCCGCTAAAACAAATCGGGAACTCAATTCCCACTACCGACTCTAACAAGCAGCTTGCACCACTTGGTAACAGAGTGTATGGAACGGCCCGACTGCCTGCCTTTTTCCTTTTTTTGACGTAGACTGATTACTTTACCGCTGGGACATTGTCATCATGAAAATCCTCACCCTACTCTTTATTCTATCGTGGAATCTGCTCACGACCGCCACCGCACAGGCGCACTCATCGCACTGGCACGGCGGTTACCGCGGCGGTTACCGCGGTGGTGCCGGTCTGGGCGTCGGTCTGGGCGTCGGCTTAGGTCTGGGCCTACTTGCTAATCGCGGCCCCTACTATGGTGGCTACTACGGAGCTTATTCCGGCAGCTACTACCGCAGCTATCAGCCGTATTACGGCGCCACCTACGTCAGCAGCCCATATTACTACCGCGACACATCCTACTATCCGACGGTACAAAACAGTCAACCGACGGTGATTTACAATTCGACCAGCTATGTCTCGGCACCGCCGCCGGTCAGCTACCGCAGCGATGAAGTCCGTTACTACGATGCGCCTCAGTCTGGCGACGATTGGTTGTACTGTAATGATCCCGATGGTTTTTATCCGGCCATCAGTAACTGCCCAAGCGGCTGGCGCAGAATTCATAAGTAAACCACGCACTCTCTGCGAGTTCTTAATATATTAAACAGAAAAAGCGAGGCTGTACAGCGTCGCTTTTCTTTGCAGCTCAAAAATCAGTTCAGAACGGCAGCGATCGCCTGTGCAGCAGCTTCTACATTGCCGCTATTAAGGCCGGCCACGCAAATCCGGCCGGAACGCACCAAATACACAGCGAATTCTTCTTTGAGACGATCACACTGCTCAGCACTCAAACCGGTATAACTGAACATCCCGCGTTGCGTGAGGAAATAACTGAAATCACGCCCCGGCACTTTCGCCGACAAGACATCATGCAATTGACGGCGCATCGCTTGAATACGATCGCGCATGGCCACGACTTCGGCTTCCCACATCGCGCGCAAGGCCGGATCACTCAACACCCGCGCCACCAACTGGCCGCCATGCAGCGGCGGATTTGAATAATTGCGACGAATGGTAGATTTCAATTGTCCAAGCACATTCACGGCTTGGGCCGCATCGGGGCAAACTACGCTCAAGGCACCGCAACGCTCGCCATACAAGCTCATGCTTTTGGAAAAGGAATTGGCGACGAAAAAGCTCAAGCCGGCATCGGCTAACAAACGTATTGCATACGCATCTTCTTCAATCCCATCGCCATAACCTTGATAGGCCAAATCCAAGAAAGGCAACAATTCGCGCTCTCGCAACACCGGCAGCAATTGCTGCCATTGTTCTTTACTCAAATCGACACCGGTAGGATTATGGCAGCAAGCGTGCAACAGCACGATGCTGTGCTTGTCAGCTTGGCGCAGGGCTGCCAGCATGGCATCGAAACGCACACCGCCAGTGGCCGCATCGTAGTAAGGATAGGTTTTAACGGCCAAGCCACAACCTTCGAAGACGGCGCGATGATTATCCCAGCTTGGATCGCTCAGCAACAGCGTACTGTCAGGGAAATAACGTTTGATGAAATCGCCGCCGACTTTCAAGCCGCCGCTGGAGCCAACTGTTTGTATCGTCACGATGCGGCCGGCCAAAGCGGCCGGATGAGCGACACCGAACAACAACTGCTGGACGGCGCTGCGGAAATTGGCCGCACCTTCCATCGGCAAATAAGGACGCGCACCGGCTGCGGCCACGACTTGGTGTTCAGCTGCACGAACCGAAGGCAACATGGGAATTTTGCCGGCATCATCAAAATAAATACCGATCGACAAATTGATCTTGTTCGGCCGCGTATCTTTACCAAACGCTTCGTTCAAGGACAAAATAGGGTCGCCCGCATAGGCTTCGACATGCTCAAACATGAGTACACTCCGGATGGTTGCTTAAAAAAACAATGTGCTGGGGCGAAGTGTTTACAAAAAAAACCAGCGCCGGCAGCCTTTGCTCGCTATTGTGACACATCCGCTTGCGTCTTTAGGATACAGAGGCAGGATAAAATTGCCGCCTCTGTATCGTTTCGCTCACATAGCTAATCGCCGCCGTGTGACGATCCAGTCGCCTCGACCGGCATACCGATGCCGCTCTGGCCCTCAAAAAAGAAGGGCTTGCGCGGTTTACCGCCATGACCGCGCGGATTCATCGTCGCCGTGTCATACAGCCGCCCATTGAGCATCACCTGCGTGACCCGGTCCGACTGGCGTATATCGGCCAGCACATCGCCATCAATGACGATCAAGTCAGCCAACTTACCCACCTCGAGTGAGCCGATATCGTGATCAAGACCAAGATAGCGGGCACCGTTGAGGGTGGCGCTACGCCAAGCCTGCAGCGGTGTCATACCGCCGCGAACCAAGGTCCACAATTCCCAGTGTGCCGCCAAACCTTCGCGCTGACCGTGCGCACCAAGGTTCACCGCCACGCCGGCACGCTGCAAATCGGCCGCCACCGCAGCGGCACGGAACACATTGTAATCTTCCTCGGGGGCGATTTCACGCCGTACACTGCGCGGTTCCAGCACGGTACGCGGCACATATTTACTCAGTAGCGGATGCTGCCACACATCTGTATGGGCATACCAATAGTGTTCGCCATCGAGACCGCCGTAAGCCACACCGAGTGTCGGGGTATAGCCGACCTTGGTCTGCGACCATAACTGGCGCACATCGTCATACACTTTCTCGACCGGCAAAGCGTGCTCGACACCGGTATGACCATCAATCACCATGGTCATATTATGCTCAAACAAAGAACCGCCCTCCGGCACCACCATCATTTCGGTCTGACGTGCTGCTTCAAGAATTTGCTGACGTTGGTCGCGGCGTGGTTGGTTATAACTTTTGACCGAAATCGCACCGGCGGCCTGTAAACGTTTGAGGTGGGTCAGCGCATCGTCGAAATGATTGACGACCGCGCTGAAATTGGCCTTGGCACCGTACAAAATCGTCCCGGTCGAAAAAATACGCGGCGCCACCAATAAGCCGGCTTTTTGCATTTCGCTGTGACTGAAAATTTCATTGGTATCGTTGGACGGGTCGTGCAAGGTGGTAATACCAAAAGCCAGCGAGGCATAGTCGATCCAACTTTGCTGCGCGATGATGCCGCCCTCCCCCATGCTGCCATGCCAGTGCACGTCGACGATACCGGGCACAATGGTCTTGCCGTTGGCATCGATTTCCAGCGCACCGGCCGGTATTGCCACATCGGCCATGGTACCGACGGCGACAAGCCGATTATCGCGCACCACGATGCGACCATGTTCAATCACTTCATCACCACGCATGGTGACAATGCGCGCACCGGAAATGACCGTCACACCCGACGGCTTATCGGCCGCCACCGTGAAGCCGATAGGCAGGCCATGCTCGGGCGTTTTGGGTAAGGCCGCGGCGGCACCCGGAACAAAGGCGAACACGTCTTTCAAATCGCGGCTAAATAATTCATCGCCGAGCGCAAAATGGATACGGCGACTGTCCCCAGACCAGTGTAAATACTGCGCACCGTTGACATCGAGGCGCGTCACCGGCAAGGCATCACTTTTCTCACCGATACTCACCGCTTTGCCAGCCAGCGGCAACGGCGTGACATAGGCATGGTAACGTTCACCGAAAGCCAGCCAATTACCGTCCGGTGAGAGAGAGAATTCGCCGGCGAATTCGCTCTTGGCCACGGTTTCCTCGGCCTTTCCATCCAAGTTCACCCGCACCAGCGCAGTACTCCAATCGACTTCGCCACTGCTTTGCGTGCGCGTGACGTAGACCGCCGTTCCATCGCGACCGAACTGCGGCGCACTGCCTTCTTCGGTGAGTAAACGCGGGACGCTGCGGCCGTCGAGCGCAAGCAGATAGACCCCGGCATCCATGCCATACCAAGGCGTGGTCAGGTAGCCGCCCTTGGTTTTAACAAAGACAACTTGACGGCCATCGGCTGAAAAACGCGGCTCGGTATATTTACCCAGTTTGGTCGTGAGTACCGTTTCCTTGCCGCTGGCGATATCGAACATACGCACGGAACCGGTTTTTTCATCGTCCCAGGTGGTATAGACCACCCGTTTTCCATCGCGAGAAAAGCTGGGGAAAAATTCAAAGTGATCATTTTGCTGGGTCAAGCGGCGTGCTGTTCCTTGCGGCAGCGTGCGTAAGTACAGATGTCCAAGTGCCGAATACACCACCGCCTTACCATCCCCGGCGACATTCACCGAACGCAGCTGGTGCACGGAAAAATGCTCGGGCGCGACCTCATGCTCGAACCGCAGCGCCGCGCGCACTTCGCGCGTATCACTGACATGAAAAGGAATTTCTTGCGCTTTTTGCGCAAACGGATCGACCCGCCAGATTTTCCCCTTAGCCCAGATGACGATTTCTTTACTCCCAGGCATCCAAGCAAATGCCGGGTAGACACCGTGTATGGCCCATGATTCCTGCATGTCACGCTCGAGTTCCGGCCAAGCCGCCGTTTCAATGCCGGTATCGAGATCTTTCAAAAACAAGGTCGACTGGTTGCGCAAGCGCCGCACGAAGGCCAGGTAACGGCCATCGGGCGACGGTACAGGACGCACGGCACCACCGGCACCGCTGACGAGTGCGATCTGCTTGCCATCGCGCAGATCGCGCCGGAAAATTTGATAAATCTGCCGATTCGAATCTTTGTTGTATTCGAATGCCGTACCGCTGGTAGTGTCTTGTGAGTAATACAGGTAGCGACCATCCGGAGAAAAAGCCGGCTCGCCCAAATCTTTTTGCCAGTTCGGTTTTTCATTCAACTGTACGCCGCTGCCACCGCTTCGATGATACATCCAGATCTCACCGGAGCCGAGCGAACGGGTGCCAGAAAAATGCTTGCGCGCGGCAATGTACTGGCCATCCGGATGCCAGACAGGATTGTTGAGCAAGCGAAAATCTTCCTTGCTCACTGCATGCGCGGCGCTGCCGTCGGCCTGCATGACCCAGATATTATCGCCGCCACCGGCATCGGACATGTACGCGATTTGTTTGCCATCGGGTGAAAAGCGCGCCTGCATTTCCCAAGCGATGCTGTGCGTCAGCGGCCGCGCTTGACCGCCGGCGATCGGCAACAAATACAAGTCACCGAGCAAATCAAACACCAACTGCTGACCATCGGGGCTGACATCCACACTCATCCACGTACCGCTGCGGGTATCGAGCGTCACGGTGTTTGCCACACCGGGAGGATGATTGACATCCCATTTACTCTCAGCCTTCGGTGCCGCAGGCGCATCGGCGGCGACCGGCCCGGACAACATGAGGACGACCAAGCCGCTCAATAAGCTTACCCAATACATCTGCGCTCCCTTCATTTCTATTAATATATTAATCAACTAATATATTAACATGTACCTCCCTCAAACCTTAAAGTCCATGCAATGCCAAGCACCTTGGCCTCCCCTTCCCAATCAGGCGGCCCATGCCCAGCAAGGTAAAGGTAAAATTAACCGTTCCAGGCCCGCTTCAAAATGCAGAAAATCCGCCATCCAAGCCGCCGCCGCCGGAAATAATGCCACCGGCACCGAGCAGATTAAAACCGCCGTTCTGTATGACGCCGTCCATGCCGGAAATCGTCAGGCGAAAATAAATCCCTGCAGCGACGGTCTGAAAATGCAGCCCGCGTGGATACTCGGCAATCAAGGAACTGAGCGGGCGGGCGAAATACACCGCGTCATCAACTGCCGCGCCCCAGCCAAGCACCAAGCCATAGTCACCGGAAAAGCGCGCGACCCCGCTGCTGCCGTCGTAAAAATTGCAACTGGCTGTGCCGCCCAGCACGCCACCAAAATAGCAACTGGCGGAATAGGGTCCATACCAAGAACGTCGGGCGCTGCGCGGCGCATTACAAGCAAGGCCCGCACCGGTTTGCTCAATCCCATTCCAGCCACGGCGATCGCGCAGACAAAATCCTATCGGTATCATGTCGGCGCCGGCACCGAGATATTCTTGATGGTGGAAGTTGACCGGCCCGGCGGTGTACACGCTCTCCATATTTTGCGCTTGTTGGGAAAAATTCGGATTATCAAAACCACCCGCGGCTTCCTGATAGTGCCCATTCTGGTAAACCCAACGCGTGACGCGCACAATTTCGCGATTTTTTATGCTATTGACCACTAAGTAAGGATTTTTGATTACCGAAAAAAGTCCTGCGGCGGTAAAATTGGCGTTGATTGCCGCATGATCAGGAAATCTGGTCAGCGCTTTCTTCACATTAAAAGCCAATGCTGGCGCGATCTCATAAATATTCACCGGCTGCCGGTCGGTAAACGATGAGTGATTCAGCGCCGCCAGCAAATCGGCGCGGCTGTCGGATAAGCTGATCAAGGCGCTGCTTGCGTCGGCGATCGATTTGCCTGACAAATGATGATGGAGGTTCAAATCACCCGGATTGACCGTCGCTACGTCCATACCGAAACTGGCACGTTGGGCGAGAAATACCTCAGTCATACCCGAACCGAAGCGAATGCTAGCCGGCTCGGTACGACTGTCGGCCAAATACAAAATGCGGCAAGGCACGCCGGCTCGGGCCGACTGACCCGGACAAGCACCGAGATCTCTATTGACAATAATCGGGCGACTGAGCGCATTGTAGTAGCTGCCACCATAGTACAACTTCACTACCAGATGCAGCTGATTACCATTTTCCAGCGCCTGCAATACCGTCGTCGCGGCCGTCGAATCAAATCGGATTTGTATTTTTCCAGCGTTCTCGGTAAACGGCAAGTCGCCATGCAGTACCGTCGTCTGCCCAGCGCTTTCCTTGAGCAACAAGACCGAGGCTTGATGATAGCCACGCAAGCCGCTGCGGCCCAGATCCAGCTGATAGACACTGTTGCGATCGGCAATATCAGGACCATCAATGTGCTCCGGCTCCAAGCCGGTGATGCTGCGTATCCAATCGCGTACCGAGGCAACCTCGCCGAACAGCATGTTCAGCGGCAGATTAGGCGCTACGCTCGCCGTATACACGCCGACCTGACGATAACCACCAGCAAAACTGCCGACCACCGCCGGCGCACCACTATCACTATCTTGCCCACCCGCATTGACCGGCTTACCCGCATCCATGCCGTAACCGCTCGTGCGAAACGCCCGCGCCACCGAATCTTGGCTAAGTTTGACAAACGCCGACAATGACGAGGTCATTTGTTCGAGCCGACCATTCTCGCCGATTTCACCGCCCGGTTGCCCGGCAAGACCAGGCTCCCCGGCCCCTTTGGCCCAGCCCATCATATCGATCGCCTGTTTCATTTTCAACTCAGAGACATCGCGCGAAACCGCAATCGGTGCAGTACGCGCCGAAAAACTCAGCGGCTGCGCCAATTCATACAACACAAAATCGGAATACTGCGCTTGATACACCGGATACACATGCACAGCCTTGACCTTGATGCCGCCGGTGCCGTCGAGTTGACGCACGCTTGAACCTGAATAGACGGTAATGCTGCCGGACGGAGATAAGCGATCGCAATGGCCGGCCGAAAGTATCCAGCGCTCAGCAATGATAGAACCGGTGCAGGTGCTTTCTCCAAGTTGCCCGTTACCGAAGTTGGCAATTTTTGTCGTCGACACCAAAAATGGCACGGATTCAATTTGCACCGGACGTCCGTTCAGTACCCGGGCAACGGGCGACGCTGCCGTCGCCGTCCCCCCCAAAAATACCTGCACGATTAAGCTAGCATACAGAACGATGTTTTTCATATGAGTGCCTAGGAGTCTGTCGATCACACCCCGATTGAGCTTAGCTAAAAAGCAGAATAGCCTGCCAGATTAGCGCAGCTCGAGGAATAATCGCTTGGACAAGCGAGTTCACCCCCCGACCGAAACTTTATGAATTGTGCTACTTAGTCCTTATTATTGAATTCAAAAAACGACTATTTTTAGATATTGACAACAAATAAATAAGCGCAACAAACAGCTTGGCATAGCGATGCGACATTTACATCAAAGCAACTAGTTTGTTGCACCGAAAAAAAAACCACCTGCAGCGGCTGCAGGTGGTTTTTTCTGAATTACAACTACTCAAACGATCACGTCTGCCGTTTCCGTTGTCGCTTCGACTTCGTGTTTACCAGAAATGAAGACATACATCGCCGGTACCACGAACAGGGTGAACAAGGTGCCGATAGAGAGACCGGTAAAAATTACCAGGCCCATCGCATGCCGCCCGGCAGCGCCGGCACCGGAGGCGATCACCAAGGGCAAGACACCGAATACCATCGCGGCAGTCGTCATCAGAATCGGTCGCAGACGCTCACCGGCTGCTTCTTCAATCGCCGCGCGTTTGCTCAAACCTTTTTTGCGCAACTGATTGGCGAATTCGACGATCAGTATCCCATGCTTACTGATGAGCCCCATCAGGGTCACCAAACCTACCTGAGTATAAATATTGACCGAAGAATAGCCCCAGAAAATAAAGATCATGGCCCCGAACAAAGCCAGCGGTACCGACACCAAAATGATGACCGGATCGCGGAAACTTTCAAATTGCGCCGCCAAGGCCAAGAACACGATAATGACCGCAAAAATCATGGTCACCACGAAACCGCCCGATTCATTTCTGAATTGACGCGACTGACCGGAGTAATCGACCGTATACCCACTCGGTGCAATTTCCTTGACCAGCCCACTCAAGTAGCTGAGCGCTTCATCCTGCGACACCCCGGCGACGCCAGAAATAGTCGCAGAATTAAGCTGCTGAAAACGATTGATCGCTTCCGGCACCACGCTATGGGTGATATGTGCCACCGTGCTGGCTGGAATCATCGCACCGCTTGGTGTGCGCAGGTAAAAATCGAGCAAATTATCGGGATTGAGCCGGTCAGTTTGCTGTACTTGCGGTATCACTTTATACGAGCGACCGGCGATCGAGAAGTAATTGACATAACCACCACCGAGCGCGGCACCGAGCGCCTGCCCGACATCTTGCTGCGTCATGCCGAGCGCGGTGATTTTATCGCGATCAACTTCCAGCGTCGCTTGCGGCTTATCGAGCTTGAGATCAACGTCCATAAAATAAAACTTGCCCGATGCGCGTGCCTTATCCATTACCTGCTGAGCAATGGCATTGAGATTCTCAAACGGCTCAGTCGTGGTGATCAAGAATTGCACCGGCAAACCGGATGAGCCCGGCAAGGCGGGGAACTGGAACGCCGCCACGCGCGCACCGGCGATCTGATTCCATTTCGCTTGCAGATCCTTTTGGATTTCTTTAGCGCTGCGATTGCGATCAGCCCAGTCTTTCAGCAACACACCACCGATACCGGCATTGGTAGTAGGTACACCGGTAATCTGAAACATCTGCTTGTATTCAGGCATGGAATGCGCGACCTGATACACTTGATCGGCATAGGTTTGCATCTGATCCGAGGTCGCCGTCGGCGCACCGACCACTTGCGACAGCACGATGCCCTGATCTTCTTCCGGTGCCAGTTCTGATTGCGACATCTTGAACATCAAACCCAAGCATAAAATCAGCAATACGCTCATGACAATCAAGACTTGCCAAGTATTGAGCAAGCTGTGCAGCAGACGTAAATAGCCAGCGCGTACCCGCTCAAACTGATGATCGATGAATTTCACGAAGCGACCTTCGCTTTGTTCGGCCTTGAAAAAGCGCGAACACATCATCGGCGAGAGCGTCAATGCAACCACACCCGACACCGCTACCGCACCGGCCAAGGTGAAAGCAAATTCAGTAAACAAGGCCCCGGTCAAGCCGCCTTGAAAACCGATCGGCACATACACGGCAATCAACACCACGGTCATGGCCAGAATCGGCCCGCCCAGTTCGCGTGCGGCCAACAAGGAAGATTCCAGAGTCGACTTACCTTCTTTCATGTGGCGATCGACGTTTTCCACCACAATAATGGCATCATCGACCACCAAGCCGATCGCCAGCACGAGCGCGAGCAAAGTCAGTAAATTGATCGAATAGCCGAACATCAGCATGACGAAGAAAGTACCGATCAAGGACAAAGGCATGGCAATCACCGGCACCATCACGGCGCGGAAACTGCCCAGGAACAGATAAATCACCACCGTCACAATGAGCAAGGCTTCGAGCAAAGTCTTGACCACTTCATCGATCGAAGTATTGATGAACTCAGTGGAATCGTAGACGATCTGACCGGTCAACCCAGCCGGCAATTGTGACTGCACACCGGGGAAAGCCGTGCGCACGCGCTTGGCGACATCCAGGATATTCGCCTCCGGCGCGACCTTGATACCGATGAACACCGAACGCACGCCACTGAAAGCGACGTTGAAATCGTAGTTTTCCGATCCCAGCGTGACGGTAGCCACGTCTTCAAGACGCACGATGGCGCCATTGCCCTGCTTGACCGCTAACTGCTTGAACTCTTCCACCGAATGTAAATCGGTGCCAGCCGTCAGCGGCACGGTAACCATTTGGCCTTTCGAGGCACCGAGCGCGGCGAGATAATTATTCGCCGCCAGTGCGGTGCTGACATCGGCCGCCGTGACGCCGAAGGCCGCCATCTTGCTGGCATCAAGCCAAGCGCGCAAAGCAAACTGACGGGCACCGAGCAATTCAGCCGTTTGCACGCCATTAATCGAATCCAGCTTAGGCTTGACTACGCGGATCAGAAAATCCGTGACATTATTGGTCGGCAGCGTATCACTGTAAAAACCCATATACATGGCATCGGTAGTCTGCCCGGTCTGCACCGTCAACACCGGTTGCTGCGCTTGCGCCGGCAATTGGTTTTTAACGGAATTGACCTGCGTGCTGATTTCGGTCAGGGCGCGGTTGGCATCATAATTCAGACGCAAGGTGGCGGTAATGGTCGACACCCCACTGCTGCTCGATGACGACAAGTAATCGATACCCTGCGCCTGGGCGATGGCTGATTCCAGCGGTTGAGTAATGAAACCGGCCACGGTTTGCGCATCGGCGCCAAAGTACGTGGTTGAAATCGTCACCACCGCATTTTGCGTGCGCGGGTATTGATTGATAGGCAGACTGAACAAGGAGCGCAAACCGAGCACAACGATGAGCAGACTGACCACGATCGCCAGCACCGGACGCCGGATAAAAATATCGGTAAATTTCATCGTAGCCCCTCTTAGTGTTCTTGCGGAGTAGGATTCGGGCTGTTTTTCGGCTGAACGGAATTATCCACGATGACAGGCGTGCCGTTTTTCAATTTCAACTGCCCGCTGGTGACCACCATTTGCCCGACTTCGATGCCTTTCAAGACCGCCACCTGATCGCCGCGTGTGGCACCGGTCGTCACGAAGACTTGCTGCGCAACTTTCACGAGCTGACCTTGCTCGTCTTTCTTGTCACCGTCTTTGACCACGAACACGGTCGAACCGTAAGGATTATAGGTAATCGCGGTTTGCGGCAAAGTGATGTATTTATTCTTATCGCCGACATCAATGGCGACATTGGCGAACATACCTGGCAACAGCAACTGTTTTTGATTGCTCAAACTGGCTTGTATTTGCACGTTACGCGTGGCGGTATCGATTTTCGGATTGATCGCGCTGATCTGTCCGACAAATTCCTGCCCCGGAAAAGCATCGCTGCGCAGTTTCAAATTTTGGCCGAGCTTGACCGAAGAAATTTGTTTTTGCGGCAGAAAGAAATCAACAAAAATCGGATCGACGGTTTGCAAGCTGACCAGCTTGTCACCGGTATTGACATACTGACCGGGATTAACCGTGCTGATGCCAAGACGACCGTCGAACGGAGCACGTATGGTTTTTTTCTCGACCAGTGCGGCCTGCTGCGCTACTAAGGCACGCTTGCTTTTCAGATCGGCCATATCGGCGTCGACCTGGGCCTGACTCACGCCTTCCACCGCCAACTGTGCCTGATCACGCTTCAATACCGTGGCCGACAATTCAGCACTGGCTTCGAGCGCATGCAATTGCGCGATATCGGCATCGGCATTGAGTTCTATCAGCACCGCGCCACGCTTGACGTTTTGTCCCGATTTGAAATGCACTTGACGTACCAGACCGGTAATTTCCGAACCGATGTCGACACCGCGGAAAGCACTCACCGTGCCAACCGAACTCAATTGCGGTTGCCATTCCAGCGCTTCAGCCTTGGCCGCACTGATGGTTTGTGCGCCGGCTTTCGGTGCACTCGCAATCAATTGCTTGATTTGTAAATATTTGCCGAATGCCAGTCCGGCGATCAACAGGACTATGCAACCTAACATGATGAGCATACGCTTGGTCATGAATACTTCCCCTTACGATTCAAATACGATTCAAATTAAAATGGCATACCGAAAATCTGCTGCCGCTCACTGCGACGCTGCCGTACGCGAAATGTCAGCGAGCTCGCTGCGATTCCACCAACCGCCGCCGAGCGCCTGAAACAGCGCGGCCGTATCGGCATAGCGACTGGCTTGCGCCTGCACCAAGGCGATACGCGCACTTTGATAACTGCGCTTGGCATCGAGCAGCGCGAGCGAGCTGACACTGCCCAATTGATACTGCTTAGTGGTCAAATCTAAGGTTTCTTTGGCCAAGGCTTCGACTTCGGCCTGCTGCTTGAGTGTTTGCGCATCGTAGTCGAGCGCGCGCAGACTGTCGGCGACATTTTGAAATGCCATCAACACCGTATTTCGGTACTGGGCTGCGACCTGATCGTAAGCGGCTTCGGCGGCGCGGCGTTTAGCCGACAAGGCTCCACCATTAAACAGAGGCGCGGTCAAACCGGCCCCGATGCTCCACAAATTACCGTTACTCGAAAACAGTTTGCCACTGTCGGTACCGCTGTAACCGTAATTGGCCGTCAAATTCAGTTGCGGGTACTGCGCCGCCGTTGCCACACCTACCTGAGCGCTGGCCTGCTGCAGCAAACTTTCTGAGGCCCGGATGTCTGGGCGTTGGCGCAGCAAAGTCGAGGGCACAGTCAAAGGCAAGGTCGCCGGCAATTGTAACGACTCGAGTTCAAAATGCGGCAAGTCTGCTTCACCCGGCAATTTACCGGCGTAGACAGCCAGTTGATTCCGCGTTTGCTCCAAACTTTTCTGTAAAGCCGGTACACCGGCGCGGGTTTGCGCCAGCAAATTACGTTGCGCCAGCAAACTGGCTTTGGCAATCGCACCGATCTTGAACTGCTTTTCCAAGACCTCCAGCTGACTGTTTTGGGAGGCAATGATTTGCTCGGTCGCTTGCAATTGGGCCCGCAATGACGCTTCGCGAATCGCACTGGTCACCAGATTAGCGGTCAAACTCAGATACGCCGCTTCAACCTGGAAGCGCTGATAATCAACGCCGGCGCGCAAGGCTTCGAGACCGCGCTGATTGCCACCGAACAAATCGACCGCATACGATACGCTCACCGAAGCATTGTAGAGATCATAGGCCGGCACATGCACACCACTGGTTGCCACCGCCGCCTGCTGCTGGCGATTGGCACCGAGGCTGCCCGACACGGCCGGATAAAGTACCGAGCCGGCCTGTGCCGTATAATTTTCTTGCGCTTGGCGCAAAGCGGCTTGGGCGGCTGCCAGATTCGGGCTTTTTTCCAAGGCAGTACGAATCAAGCTATCGAGCGCCGGTGAGTGGAACACCTGCCACCATGCCGAAGGGATATCCTGACCGCTGACCAAGGTTTGCGCCACACCGGCCGCACCGGGCGCGGCCACAGTGCCAGCTAGCGGCGCACCATAGGCGGCCTGATCAGCATTGAGCGGGGCTAGCGGCGTTTTAAAATTAGGGCCGACCACACAGGCGCTGAGCAAAACGCCGAGCACGCTGAGCGAACACACGGTGCGCGCGCCACGGCTTAAAGATTGTTGGGAAAATTGTTGACCCAAGCTGTTGTTTTTCACTCCACCCTCCGGGAATACGCGTACTGATCGTCAAAAAAATACAATAAAAACAAGATCGAAATTATTACTGACCTAAAAGTCATCAATATCCTACCCGATTTTGCCAGACGCTGACAAGCAAATCAGGTAAATACTTCCGTGACGGAAAGTTTTTACCTTTCAATGCGAGCAGCGGCGCACTCCAGAGCAAAATCTCTATGCAATACGATTGATTCAGATCAACCCCATTATAAATAGTGTGCCTTAGTTTTGCGTAGTCAGGCAAGCACAATGACATATGTTTTTGTCAAAGTTCAGTCGGTGAAGAAAGCGATATGATGAAATACCACAGAATGCATTGGCAAAACTTGCTGGAGAAAAACTTCAGAAAATTCCTACAGAAAAATTAGGGAACTGCAATAACATGGCGAACGTTTTTTCCATACCGAAAATACCGCATGCCGCGGGATTCCTGCCAAAAGCTCGCAGGAATCGAGTGGCACGTCGCTGCCGTCAGGGTAGGAGCGTCGATCAAGGGCACTTTTTTTTCTGTGAAATGAACACGTTCTGCTGCGCCTGAGCAGCACAGATATAAAAGGCGCATACGCGGCAATGACGAATTGGGCGAATGGGTGGATGCGCAATCGACCTAACTTGTGGGTAATGATCAGCGCGCTTTTGGCGAGAACCTGGCGGCGTTCGTGCTTAACTAAAAATGCCAGAAATTATCGTGTTTTCAGTGCAAAAACGATACTGGGTTCCAGCCAAAAGCGTGCGGGACTGACGAGGTATGCGGTGTTTCAGGTGTAAAAAAGCGTCCATCAGGCTGTTGCGACAGCCTCTGAACGCCGAGGTTTTACGCGCACATCTGATAAGCGAGACACGCGACATCGATCAAAGCTTAGTACGAAAAATTGTATGATTTTTTTTAGAGCAAATCATATTTCTTTTCGGGAAATTCAATACTTATCCCAATGAAAATCTACGAATCCTTACCTACACTGAGGATGCTTAATAAGCAAAAACGCATCAGGCATAGTAAGTCGATCTTGCGCTGCGGTCGGAGCACAGGAAAGTATTTCCGTAGATTGGAGCTTCAAAAAATTTACGCTATGGACAGCATCGACGCATTATCGAGCAGGAGTTCTTTTACACACGATCAATTCCGTCGCAACAAACCCAGCCCAAAATGCTTGGGAACATACATGGCGATCCTATGCCGGACATATAGGTTCAGAATTTTTCTATGGGACGGTCATTGGGTCTCATTGGAAAAGCGACTCTGGGCTTTTTTCCATGATAGGAGAGAGCACGGCAACTGACTGCAACTTAAGCCAATGGGGAGCCTCATCAATGTCGACAATATTGATAAAACTTCGCGACCGCCGTTGCCATGCGAGAAGCAGCCCGGCATGTCAGATTGCATTGATAGCGGTGCTGTTAAACGGCCCGGCCAGCGCCACCGAGCTCAGCATAAGCAGCACCTCGCCGATACCTCAACTTGAAATCGGCAAACGGAAAAATATTCCCTTAGCTGACTTACCGCCGACGGTACGCGCCTTAGCAAACGATGAACGCCAGAGCATGGTCAATGGCATGCTGATCAGCGATGAAGAATATCTGCAGCGTTCCAATTATCACGCCCGCCTGCAAGACGAAAGAAATCTCCAAGGCCGCATCAAGCTACGCCTCGCCACCCTTGATGGCAGCGAGCTCAGTCGCTTTCGCTACCACGGTTTACTGCCCGACGGGCCGACCAGAGACGGCCCATGGACCAGCGTGATTCGTGTCTTCAGCCGCGCCGACGGCTTACTCATCATGCTTGACGAATGGGATTACGTGGCGTCGGGCGGCGGTGTAGTGACGGTGAAGGAAATGATGAATGCCAAAGTCGGCCCTTGGCCGGCGCGTTTCATCGTCAAAAAAACAGCCGACGGTCGGGCGATCTCGGAACTGACTTGGGCTAGCGATGAAAAATATCTGACGCTGTCAGTCTGGGAAGACTTGAGCAAGCCAAATCGCCGCAACGGCGACGATCTGGCTTGGTTAATCGGCATCGCCGACCAGCTCGACAGCGTCCAGTCTCAGGCCAGCACTAAATAAGCACCGGTCGCCGCGATGGCCGCGCCAGCTACTCGGCTGAGCAAGGTCCAGCGGCGTGCCGCCAGTGCCGCTGCTAAGCCCGATACATGCAGGGTCGCCGTCGAGAGCAAAAAGCCAGCACCAAAGGCGGCGGCACTGGCACTGGCCGGCATTTCCGCGCCATGCGCATAGCCATGCGCGAGCGCGAACAGGCTGATCAGTGCGACGCTGCCGGCCACCGGCATGCGTATCGCAAACGCGATCAGCAAACCAAGCACGATCAGCGAAGCCACAATACCGGCTTCGATGCCGGGTAAAACGATACCATTCATGGCCAACAGTGCGCCGGCCGCCATCATCACGGGAAAAGCCAGCGGCAACAAGTACAAGGCTGGACGTCGATGATGGGCAGCCCAGATACCGACGGCTAACATCGCCAACAAATGATCGAGCCCTTGCCACGGATGCAGCACACCAGCCCAAAAACCGCTGACACTATGTTCAATACTGACGTGCGCCGCCGCCGGCCCAGCCGCCAGTACCAGAATCAACAGCGCTGTCGTGCGCGCGACCGAGATATAGTTTACTTGTTGCATGGTGTTTCCCTTAAATAGTAGGTTCAGTAAGGACATCGAGCATGCCTTGCTCGCGAATGAAGGCAACCACCGCTTCCAAACCTTGGCCGCTGCGCAGATTGGTAAACACAAAGGGGCGCTCACCACGCATGCGCTTGGCATCCTGCGCCATGATGTCAAGATTGGCACCGACATACGGTGCCAAATCGATTTTATTAATGATCAGCAGATCGGAGCGGGTGATACCGGGCCCCCCTTTGCGCGGAATTTTTTCGCCGCCGGCGACGTCGATCACGTACAGCGTCAAGTCCGATAATTCCGGGCTGAAGGTGGCAGCCAGATTATCGCCGCCCGATTCCAGCAAGATCAAATCGAGATCAGGAAAATCGGCGCTCATGCGTGCGATCGCTTCCAAATTGATCGAGGCATCTTCGCGTATCGCCGTGTGCGGACAGCCGCCGGTCTCTACCCCCATCAAGCGTTCGGCCGGCAAGGCTTGGGCGCGCAGTAAAATATCCATATCTTCTTTAGTATAGATATCGTTGGTGATGACGGCCATATCATAGTCGTCACGCATATGCCGACACAGCATTTCGCACAGCGCGGTTTTACCGGAACCAACCGGACCACCGATGCCGACACGCAGGGGATTACTGGAATTTGCCATCATAAATCTTTCATATTTTAAATTTTTTCACTTCACGAACGGTACATGCGGCTGAACTGGACTTCATGCTGCATCGATAGCAGTGACAAGCCCGGTGCCCAATTCGATAATTGATGATCCTCGAGTTGTTGTGCCGTCGCCGCTGCGGCTGCCAATTCTTCTCGTAGCGACAAGAGCAGTCGCTGGCCGGCGACCTGTCCCAGCGGTATCGATTTCACACACACCAGCGACTGATTTTCCGCCCAAGAAAACAGCATCCCAAGCAGCACCGCCTCAGCCGGCACGGCCAGCGCTACGGCGGCGGCGGCCAGTGCGGTCGGCAACGGCAATTCTTTTTGTTCCTGCAACAGCGCCAGCAAGCTCGCATCAGCGATCTCGAGATCGGCAATCAGCTTACCCAGCGAATAACCCATCTGTATGGTTTCGGCGCGAAATTCGGCGCTGTCACGTGCGGCGATGAAAATCTCGGTCCAGTGCCGCACGGCGAGGCCATCGCGCGCTGCAAACGCCTGCAACAAACGCCATAAAATCGGCGCTTCGAAGCGCGCGACCACTTGCTGTAAATTCGCCACTATCCAGCTTTTCGCGCTCGCTTCGTGGTGCACCAAACCCTGCGCAATCGCCGTTTCCAATCCTTGCGAATAACTGTAAGCGCCGATCGGCAGAGCCGGACTCGCCAGTTGCAACAAATGCAGTAAAGCCGATGCCTGCATGGACTACTCGCGATCCGATGGTCGATGTATCCGTTGGCGCACAGGAATCGGTGCCAGCGCATGATGGCGCTCGTCGCCATGGCTGTGGCCGCCACCATAGGCACCGGCTTCCGGCTCAAAGCTGGCCAACTCTTCAATGACTTCGGCACCGAGCCCCTGCAACATATCACGCAATACTGCGTCTTGCCGTATGCGCAGAAAGCCATCGGCAAGCTGGGCTTGGGTATGCCGATTACCGAGATGGAAGGCGCAGCGCAGCAGATCGAAAGCGCTGGCACACTTGACGCGATAAGTAGGCTCCGCAGCGGCCAGTACTTCGATCACACGGCCATCGTTGGCCAGCATACGATCACCATCACGCATCACCGTGCCACGCACAGTGAATACCGCCACCTCTTCACCATTAGTCAGGCGCGCGCGCAGGCGCGATTTCTCGCGCAATTCGTAAGGCAACAGCAATTGGCCGTCGACCGCGCCGCTGTGCGCAATTTTATTATGTAAGGTCAGCATAGTTGTCGCATCAAAATAAAAAATAACGTTGCGCCATCGGCAGCACATGCGCCGGCTGACACACTAATAATTCCCCATCGGCCCGCACTTCATAGGTTTCCGGATCGACCTCCATCTTCGGCATGAGGCCATTATGTATCATGTCAGATTTGCGCAGATGACGCATATTCTTTACTGCGATCAGGGTTTTATTCAGTTTCAGTTGTTCCGCCAGTCCGGCATCCATGGCGGCTTGCGAGACGAAGGTGAAGGATTTTTTCAAGCCGCCACCGAAGGCACCGAACATCATCCGATAATGGACCGGCTGCGGGGTCGGAATCGAGGCATTCGGGTCACCCATCTGAGCCGCCGCAATCATGCCGCCCTTGAGTATCATCGATGGTTTGACACCGAAAAATGCCGGCTTCCACAACACGATGTCGGCGATTTTTCCTACTTCAAGCGAGCCAACCACATGCGAAATACCATGCGTGATGGCCGGATTGATCGTGTATTTGGCGATGTAACGGCGGGCGCGGAAATTATCATTATCACGCCCATCTTCAGGCAATGCGCCGCGTTGCTGCTTCATTTTGTGCGCGGTTTGCCAAGTCCGCATGATGACTTCACCGACCCTCCCCATGGCTTGCGAATCCGAAGACATCATTGAAATCGCACCGAGATCATGCAAAATATCTTCGGCGGCGATGGTTTCACGACGGATGCGCGACTCGGCAAAGGCAATATCTTCGGCAATCGCCGGATCAAGGTGATGGCATACCATCAGCATGTCGAGATGTTCATCGAGCGTATTGATGGTGTACGGCCGGGTCGGGTTGGTCGACGAAGGCAGTACATTCGCTTCCCCAACTGCGGCAATGATGTCAGGCGCATGACCACCGCCAGCCCCTTCGGTATGGAAAGTGTGGATGGTACGATCTTTAAAGGCGGCCAAGGTATGCTCAAGAAAACCGCCCTCATTGAGCGTGTCGCTGTGCAGCGCCACTTGCACATCCATGCGCTCGGCCACCGACAAACAGGTGTCGATGGCCTGCGGCGTACTGCCCCAATCTTCATGCAATTTCAAGCCGATTGCGCCGGCGCGGATCTGCTCTTCCAGCGGCAGCGGCAAGCTGATATTACCCTTACCAAGAAACCCCAAATTCATAGGGAAGGCATCGGCCGCCATGATCATCGCATGCAAATGCCAAGGCCCCGGTGTACAGGTGGTGGCGGCCGTGCCGACCGCCGGCCCGGTACCACCGCCGAGCATCGTCGTCACGCCACTCATCAGCGCTTCTTCGATCTGCTGCGGACAAATGAAATGAATATGCGAATCGATGCCGCCGGCGGTGACAATCATGCCTTCACCGGCGATGATTTCCGTCGCGCCGCCTATGGCCATGTCCACCCCCGGTTGAATATCAGGGTTACCGGCCTTGCCGATGCAAGCGATGAGGCCATTCTTGAGACCGATGTCAGCCTTGACGATGCCCCAGTGATCGAGAATGACGGCATTGGTGATGACGGTATCCATCACCGCGGCATGCGCCAACTGCGACTGCCCCATGCCGTCGCGTATCACTTTACCACCGCCGAATTTCACCTCTTCGCCGTAGATCGCAAAATCTTTTTCGATTTCGATGAACAAATCGGTATCGGCCAGACGTATCCGGTCGCCCGTCGTCGGACCATACATTTCGGCATAGGCCGAACGTGAAATTTTCATAAGTCCCCCATCACTTGGCCGTTAAAACCGAACACCCGGCGCAAGCCGGCCAAGGCCACCAACTCCACTGTTCGCTGCTGCCCCGGCTCGAAACGCACGGCCGTGCCGGCAGCAATATTAAGCCGCATGCCATAGGCCAGTTGACGCTCAAACAGCAAGGCCGGATTAGTCTCAAAAAAATGGAAATGCGAACCGACTTGTATTGGTCGGTCGCCGCTGTTAGCCACTTGCAGCGTGAGGGTGGCACGGCCAACATTAAGTTCGATGTCGCCGGCGGCGATCAACATTTCACCTGGTATCATCGGTCATCCTAAGGAATCGGGTGGTGCACGGTCACCAACTTGGTGCCGTCCGGGAAGGTCGCTTCGACCTGTATATCGGGAATCATTTCCGGCACGCCCTCCATGACATCGCAGCGCCGCAGTATCTGTGTACCCTGAAACATCAATTCGGCCACACTCCGGCCGTCACGCGCACCTTCCATGATCGCGGCCGTAATCAAGGCGATACTTTCCGGGTAATTGAGTTTGAGACCGCGTGCCTGCCGCCGCTCGGCCAGCAAGGCTGCGGTAAAAATCAGTAATTTGTCTTTTTCTCTCGGACTTAGATCCATTATTTCTCCTGTTACGGCCAGCGCCGACAATCGTGCAAGTAGCGACTCAATACTGTGGATACAGCAATAATCAAACCAGCTTTCAGCTATCCCTGGGGACAATATTGCGACATCCGGGTGCAGCATCGCACATTTTCAGTGCAATGTTTCCACAAGTATGCAAAAATACTATACCCCCCTATGCTATTTATACCTTCATGAGCCATACTGTTAAAGACAAACAAAAATTACTTAACCGAGTACGCCGCATCCGCGGCCAACTCGAAGCGATAGAACGCGCGCTGGAAGAAGAAAAAGGCTGCATGGAAGTACTGCAGCAAATCACCAGTTGTCGCGGTGCCATGAACGGCTTAGTCGCCGTGGTACTCGAGGAACACATTCGCACCCACCTGGTGGCGGCCGAAGCGACCGATGCACATGGCGACGCCCAGCAAGTGCTGATCGATGTCGTCAACAGTTATTTTAAATAAGGCAGATACCCATGACCGACCTTTCCAACTTGATCATTGCCGGCAGCAGCAACGCCTGGCTCTTCATTCCCAGTGCCATCGCTCTCGGCGCCTTACACGGGTTAGAACCAGGCCACTCGAAAACCATGATGGCGGCCTTCATCATCGCCATCCGCGGTACCATATTTCAAGCGGTGCTGCTCGGCGTGGCCGCAGCCTTATCGCATACCGCCGTGGTATGGGCGATTGCGCTGGCCGGGCTGTACTTTGGTCAACAATGGAATAATGCCGTCTATGAAGCGTATTTCCAAATTGCATCGGCGCTACTGATCATCGCCGTCGCCGCCTGGATGCTCAGAAATACGTGGCAAGACCAGCACCATGCTGAGCACGACCATGATCATCATGAGCACGAGCACGATCATCATGAGCACGAGCACGATCACCAAGATGCCCATGAACGCGCTCATGCCCAAGACATACAGCAACGTTTTGCCGGCCGCAGCGTCACCACGCCACAAATCCTGGTCTTCGGTCTCACCGGTGGCTTAATTCCCTGTCCGGCCTCGATCACGGTTTTACTCTTGTGCTTGCAGTTGAAAAAAGTCGCTCTCGGTGCTACCTTGGTGTTGTGCTTCAGTTTAGGATTGGCACTGACCATGGTCTTGTCAGGCGTGCTGGCAGCGCTGAGCGTGAAACATGTGGCGCGTCGCTGGAGTGGTTTCGGTGAATTTGCCCGCAAAGCACCCTACATTTCCAGTGCCCTGATCTTATTGGTCGGATTCATGCTGGCCTACCAAGGCATACGCGCATTGCCGTAAACGTCAGCGCGGCCCCATTCTTATTGCGAGTCATATCATGCTTAATAAAATGCTTAGCCTCACGCTACTAATTTTGGTTCTGCCAGCATCCGCAGCCTCGAGCAATCAAACTTGGCAACGGGTGCATATCGGCAGCGGTGGCGGTTACGATTTCCCACTGTATGCCAACCATGACTTACAGCAGCCACTGCCGTTGGTGCGTGAAGTTATTTTAGTACAACACGGTGTACAGCGTAACGGCGATGATTACTTTGCCGAAGCGATGACATTACTGCAGGCAGCCGGACGCAATAACGAGGAAGTGCTGATCATCGCACCGAATTTTCCAGCCAAAGCCGATCTGGCCAAAGGATTTACCGACTTGCCCTTATGGAGCTCGGCCGGTTGGAGCGGCGGTGACTATGCCGTCTCCGGCAGCGCGTACGAACTCAGTTCCATGCGCGTCTATGATGATTTGCTGACGATGCTGACGCAAAAAAAACAGTTTCCGGCACTAAAAAAAATCACCGTGGCCGGCCACTCCGGTGGCGGGCAATTGGTACAACGTTATGCCGTGCTCAATCAAGTCGATGAAACCGTGCGCCAGCACGGTATCGCGCTCAGCTATATCGTCGCCAATCCGTCCTCGTTTTTATACTTTACAGCCGAGCGCCCGAGCGAGCACGGCTTTGTCAATTATGATACCAGCCTGTGCCCGGCTTACGACCAATATCGCTACGGTATGCAAGCAATGGTAGCGTATGCGCATCAGATCAGCGGCGCGGCAGCCTTTGAACGCTACCGCCAGCGCAAAGTGACTTACTTAGCCGGCACTGCCGACAATGACCCACAACATCGCGTGCTGGATAAATCCTGCGGGGCCGAAGCCGAAGGAGCGACGCGTCTGGCACGCGCCCGTAATTATTGGCAATATGAGCAGCATTTGGCTGGTGCACGCAGCTTGGAACAGCATCAGCGCTATGAAGTCATCGATGTCGGGCATAACCAAAGCAAAATGTTCGGCTCACAGTGTGGCAGCCAATTATTGTTCGGCGTCCCGCGCGCCGACGGTGCCGCCTGTCGCATGATCAGCAGCGATAACAACACTAATCAGCAAGCAAGCACAGATCGACCTGCGCAAACCAATACAACGGGTACAATGAGCAACCCTGCCGCCACCCCGCCATAATAATCGATGACTTTCTCCTGGTTCCCTTCCCTGATTTCCACCGATGGCAGCACAATGGTCTTCGCCAATGTATTGCTACAACAATTGGGGCTACCGGTACCGGCAGTACCAACTTTGATGCTCAATGCCAGCCGCGCACCAAACTTCGGCACCCTGCTCACGCTGCTGCTGGCCGCGGTCAGCGCCTCGCTGATCGCTGATTTAATCTGGTTTCAGGCGGGGAAACTGTTCGGTTACAAGGTCTTGACCTTACTGTGCAAACTCTCGATCAACCCGGGATCCTGCGTCAACCAAACGGAAGCGCGCTTCATTCGTTGGGGCATGTGGTCATTGGTATTCGGTAAATTCATTCCCGGCTTTTCTACCGTCGCACCGCCGGTGGCCGGGGCGCTCGGCATGTCGCGCAGTAAATTCTTAATCGCCTCGGCAATCGGTGCCGGCTTATGGGCGGGTTTGGCATTGCTGCTCGGTTACGCTCTGCAGGCACAGATAGCGCTGGCACTGTTGCTGCTGGCTGAACATGGTATACAAATCGCCGCCATCTTCGGCACTCTCCTGGCGCTGTGGCTTGGTGTTAAATTCTGGCAAAAGAAACGCTTCGAATACTTGGCTTTGATGCCGCACATCAGCGCCAAGGAATTACAACAATTGTTAGCGTCAGATACCAAACCACGCGTCATCGATTTGCGCAGTTATGCGCTGATTCGAGAAAGCGGTATTTTTCCCAATGCGCTGGTACGCGAAATGAATCATGTCGGCGATCTGGTCAATGCAATCGGCTTCGATCAAACCATCGTCACGCTGTGCGCTTGCCCCGCCGATGCGGCGGCAGTCGATGCCGCACACACGCTCAAAGCGCTTGGTTTCCTCGATGTGCGCCCACTGAGCGGCGGCTTCGACAGTTGGCAAGCGTTACAGACCGAAGCGCTTACATCAGCATAGACATCAAGTTTGCCAGATACGCGGAACCACCGCCTCACGTCCCATCAAGGCCGGACGTAAGTGCTGCCAGACCAACTGCTGCCAAAGACGCGCCGTTTCACTGGAATTTCCGAGATAACGGGCGACAATCACCGATTTCATCTGGCTCACGCCACCTAAAGCAGTTTCTTCGCGCGCTGCCAGCAGCGCACTGCTTTGCGCCCGCAAAGCCTGCAAGGCAGCAGCGCTGAGCGGGTTGCCGCAACCGAGCACGCTGGCGCAAACGCTGCGCCCAGCCAAACCCAAAGGACTCTGCATGGCCGCGCCAGCGCCCTCGATACTGCCCTGTTCATGCCAAATCAATTGCTCACCGCGCAGAATACGACTGCACTGAGTAATCGTACCGGAGGCATAACGTTCGGCCGCAGCACTGCGGCCGAAACAAAAAATATCGCTGCTGATGAAGCTGGCTTGCTCGTCGAGTTGCACGGTCTGATTCAAGATCACCCGTGCGTCATCGAAAAAAATACTTTCCTGTGGCAACCACTCAAGCTGCGCGCCAGCAGCGACGCGCAGAGCAATGTCTTGTTGCGAAATCTGGCCATTACTGCGATACCATTTGGCCGCTCCTGGCGTTGTGATCAAGACCCGCGTGTCGGCAGCGACATGAACTTCGGTCTTGAGCCTGTCACCGCCAACCACACCACCAGGCGGATGAATGATGATGGCATGGCAGACTTCCGATCCTTCCGGGTACAAAGTTTTTTGCACCCGCAACGGCCCATGGTGGCGACAATGGGTAAGGCGTGTGCTGGTCGCATCGCGCTGAAAGCCAAGCTGCAAATGAGCTTCCCAATCGGACGAGGTCGGCGCGCGCGGAAAAACTGGGGGCGAATTCATAAAGTTATGTGTTAGCAAAACAAGCAATATACCGCCCTATTGCGCAAAATTCCAGCGGCCTGCGCCTCACTGCCGTGTCGATCTCGCCCCTTGCTCGATCTGAGCACCCACATAACGCTGCGGCAGCGCTTGGCAGACCTGCACCAGCTAGTGCTCTGGGCGCTGCCATTAATCGCAATGCGCTCAAAACCAATCGGGAAAAAGCGTCAGAAAATCCGGCCGTTCCCGGCGTATTTCGGCATGCAAGCGCTGCAATTCATTTTGCCTATCCTGTTTCACTGCAGGAGAGTCGGCGGTGGCGATTCGATCAACTAACAAAGTATGCGCAAAATACAGTCGAAACAGGAAAAAATTGTTTTCTTCAGCCACACTACGGCGTTCAATTTTCATCTGAGCCGCATGGACGGCCCGCAAACCATCGATCAAAGGCTGCGGCGCAGAAGATAATTGTTGTAGCGAAAAATGCTGATAAATCCGGTCATTGGCGGCGCTGATCGTTTTTGCCAGCGCATCATCACCGAGCACATCGTTGACGAACCTCAGTGCAATCAGCCATTCTTCAGCCTGCTGTAATTGCGCCGGGTCGCCAGGCTGCGCCGTGCTGATCACAGCGAGCAAATGAATACGATATTTCTCTGCCACACTATGCAGCAAAGCCGGATCAGGATCGTGCATGCCTTGCAGCAGATCGAAATTATATCGACAACTTTCCATATCCTCGCACGCATTCTGATCAAGCTGACTTTGCACGTAATTGCGCACCATCGCATCATGCAAAAAATTGTACTGCGTTATGTTGCATCCAGCGACCCGAAAAACCGGTATGCGTTCGGCGTACTCACGCATACGCACTATCGATTCATCTAGTTCGGCGCGGCTTCGTGGGCTCAGATTTATACTCGCAAGCAAACACTCAAGGGTGCGGCGCGCCGTAGTCGAACCACGTGGTGGGCGATCGCTGTTGAGAATGAGGTAATTACGGTACTGTTGCGTGCGCTGCGCTGGCGACGGCGCGGCTCGCGTAATGGCAGCCTGCGCCGTCACCCGCGCCGCCAATTGCCAACTAGGCCATAAGCCCTCGATCTGAACCAAGCGCAGCAGTTCCGGCGATTCTGCCCGGCCATCCAACTGCTCATGTGGCTGCGCCGCCGATGCCAGCGGCGGACTACTGCGATTGCTCACAGCCACAAGCTGAGCGGCCATATCCTCTTCCGTCGCCGCTGAGGGCGCGGCTGCTAATGGGGCTCCGACTGGGGTACGACTAGAGACTGGCGGTGCAAATAATAAAGCACGTAAGATCGGTGAACTTGGCGGCGAAGTTGGTACACCATTCATAAATCACTTTCTAAAAAAATGCTCGGCAATATGTTCGTCCCACTCACGCTGCAATGATGCGGAGCTCAATCGCGAATCTCGCTCAATTCCCTATTATTGACTTTCAAAATTCGACCATAACAACCCGACGAACGGTGCCATACCAGCGCGTATTGCGCCTAAAATCTGACCTCTAAGCGGCAGTCTTGCATGCCGCTTTATTTTAAAAAATAACTGGTAACATCGTTTTTTTATTTACTTGATACGCCATCGCCATGCCATTTCCCATCCTATCTGAACTGTCACGTTTGTTTTCTTTTTCACTCCGCAGCAACGCCGAGCACGTGCCGAGCAATGCCATGGAACGCGCTGCCACATGGCAGGCATGGGCCAATGCCGCTGCCGCCGGCAGTGCAGAACAGCGCGACATCGCGCTGGCACGCCTGCTCGATTGCCAACAGCGTGAACTCGAAACTCTTGATCTATGCGAGCTGGAACTGCGCAGCCTGCCGCCCTTTCTGCCAGAACAATTACAGCGCCTCGAAATCGCCGACAACTTGATCAGCAAGCTCCCGGACGACTTACCACCGACACTACGCGTACTCATCGCGAGCAACAATCCTTTGACGGCATTACCGAAACAATTGCCCCCGCAATTGGAACACCTGGAAATCGCCGACACACACATCAACACCCTACCCAGCAACTTGCCATCGACCTTGCGCACCCTGATGCTCAACTATTCACCGATACAAGTACTGCCCGAGGATCTTCCCAGCGGCTTGCAGATTCTGTTCGTCAATGGCACCTTGATACGCCACTTACCGGACGTGCTGCCAGCGGCGCTGCGCATGCTCAAAGTCGAATATACTTTACTGCGCGAATTGCCGACTCCCTTGCCACCCGAGTTAACCCATCTCGACATTAGCCATACCCGCATCACGCGCTTACCGGTACAACTGCCCCCCTTACTCGAACTACTCAGGGCCGGACATACCCGTCTGCGACGCCTGCCGCCACTACCGCCCACACTCAACTATCTTGACCTCAGCTACACCCGCATCACCCGCCTACCGTCCGATTTTCCGTCGCATCTCAATATCCTCATGGTTGACCATAGCCCTTTACTGAGATTACCTGACCCGCTGCCGCCGAGCTTAGTCTACCTGTCGGCCAGCCATACCCGCATCAGCGAACTACCGTCCGAATGGCCAGTTGGCTTGGTCTATTTTTACCTACCTGAAAGTCTGGCTAATTCCTACGAAGACACTGCCGATGTGTCTGAATATAGCCGAGAGCAATTGCACAGCATGCTCTGCGATCTGATTGAAATTTGGTATCCAGCGTCACAACAAGTAGCAGCGCAAACAGCTTGGGACGCACTCTACACAGAAGATAATGCGGCCGCGTTCATCCACTTTCTGCACGATTTACCCCGTACCATGAACAGCCGCTTACCCTCGTTCCGCGAATATATGCAAACTTGGCTGACTCAACTGACGCAATCAGCAGCTTTGCGCAGTGAAACATTTTTACTCGCGCACGGGGCCACCGAAAGCTGCGAAGACCGTCTCGCGCTGACACTGGCACACATGCAGCATTGTCAGATCAAGCATGCCGTACTCGATGGTCAATACGATGCGCAACTGGAGAATTTGGTGTTACGCGGTCGCGAACTGTATCGACAGGAAGTACTGGAAAGCTTCGCACATGAAAAAATCATTCAGCAACAAAGACTTAGCGAGGCCGACGGTATGCTGCCGCATGAGATCGATGAAATCGTGATTCACTTAGCTTATTTGGTGGCCTTGCGCGAAACGCTGGCATTGAATTGTATCGTGCAGGAAATGTACTTCTTCAGCATTGCCGGGCTCAGTCAAGATGATCTGGCGGGCGCTGCTGCTGCCGTGCGGCAGAGCGAGAATGCCGGCTTTGCCATGTGGCTGGCCAATTGGGAACCGTGGCAAAGTGCCATGCAACGCTTAGACGGCGCACAGCATGCGCTGGCACAGGAAAATTTAAGTACACACTTAGAGCAGCATTTTGACGACTTGCTCGAGCAAAGTCTGCAGACACTGGCTCTAGACCCCGACAGCGCGGCCTATGACAACACCAGGATACGCCTCGGTGCCGAAATCTTACAACGCGAACGCAGCAGGCACAATTGGGCCTACACGGTAGAATTTATGCGTCGTCAAAATATGCACTCACTGTTAGCTCCGGCTTGGCCAGAGCAAAATCAGGCGGCCATGCCGCCGCCATTTATACCGCCAGATGGCGTTTGATGTCAGCACCGTCCATCAAGCTTTGGTCGCCGGCTGCCACCACTTCACCGCGTGACAAGATCACAAAATGGTCGGCCAATTCGCGTGCGAAATCAAAATACTGCTCACACAGCAATATCGCGATATCGCCGCGCGCGCGCAGCATGGCAATCACGCGGGCGATATCTTTGATGATCGATGGCTGTATACCCTCGGTCGGCTCATCAAAAATAATCAGCTCCGGCTCGGCCAGCAAAGCGCGCGCAATCGCCAATTGCTGCTGTTGACCGCCCGATAAATCACCACCGCGACGCTGGTGCATCTCTTTCAGAACCGGGAATAATTCATAGACCTCAGCTTTAATGCTGCGCGCCCGTGCGGCCGACAGACTCGCCATACCCATCAGTAAGTTTTCTTCCACGGTCAGACGAGCAAATATTTCGCGCCCTTGCGGTACATAGGCGATACCGCGTGCAGCGCGCTGATGCGGTGCCAGCCGATTGATATTCTGTCCCTGAAAAATCACTTCCCCCTGCGCCACCGGCAAGACTCCCATCAGGCATTTCAACAAGGTGGTCTTGCCGACGCCATTGCGACCTAATAATGCCAGGCACTCGCCCTTGTTCAGACTCAGCGAAATTCCCCGTAAAGTGTGGCTGGAGCCGTAATATTGATGTAACTGTTTGACTTCCAACATAGTATCCCTGACTTTTCAAATGATATGCACTCGTTACGCTGCGCGGCCATTACCGACCGAGATACACTTCGATCACCCGCTCATCGGCCTGGACCTGCTGCATCGTTCCTTCCGCCAGTACGGCCCCTTCATGCAGCACCGTCACCTTACCCGCTTGCGCGATTTCGGCCACAAAACCCATATCATGTTCGACCACCATCATCGAATGCTTGCCGCGCAAATCATTGAGCAATTCTGCCGTGCGCGCCGTTTCCGCATCTGACATACCGGCTACCGGTTCATCGAGCAAAATCAGCTGCGGTTCTTGTATCAACAGCATGCCGATCTCCAGCCATTGTTTTTGACCATGCGAGAGCAAGCCGGCGCGGCGATCGGCTTGGGTATGCAGTCCTATCAACTCCAGCGTCGCGGCGATCTGATCACGTTGACTGCTGTTAAGACGAGCGAACAGGGTAGACCAAACTCGCTTATTCATTTTCAGAGACAATTCCAAATTTTCAAACACGCTGTGCTGCTCAAACACGGTCGGACGTTGAAATTTTCGACCTATACCGGCATGCGCAATTTCCACTTCGCTCATCGTACTCAAATCAAAAGTTTGACCGAAAAATGCCGTACCGGAAGTCGGCCTGGTCTTACCTGTAATGACATCCATCATCGTGGTCTTGCCGGCACCATTAGGGCCGATGATACAGCGCAGCTCGCCGACCGACATATCGAGGCTCAGATGCTTGATCGCACAAAAGCCATCGAAGGAAACCACGATATCTTCCAAATACAAAATTGCGCCATGACTGGTATCAAGCCCGACCGGCTTGGTACGCCCATAAGAAACCCCTTGATCACCGGTAGCAGATTCATACTGCTGGCCCGGGCGTAACACTCCGCTCATTACCTCAGTCATGCATCCTCCGGAGTTTTTTTCCATTTTGCGAACAGACCAAGCACACCTGTTTGCATGAATAAAGTCACCAAAATAAACAGCAAGCCCAGCGCATATAGCCACAACTCAGGAAACGCCGCCGTAAACCAACTCTTCAAGCCATTCACCGTGAAGGCACCGATAATCGGACCGAGCAAAGTACCGCGCCCGCCGACCGCCGCCCAAATCACCATCTCTATCGAATTTGCCGGTGACATTTCAGAAGGATTGATGATGCCCACTTGCGGCACATACAAAGCCCCGGCTATCCCGCACAGCACCGCCGACAGCGTCCAGACGAACAGTTTGAACCATAGCGGGTCGTAGCCGATGAACATCAAGCGGCTTTCGGCATCGCGCACCGCTTGCAAAACACGACCAAGTTTCGAACGGACGATGGCACGGCAGAGCACTAACACCGCCAGCAATATCACCAGCGTGATCAGGTAGAGTACCGCACGCGTGCCGGGGGCAGTCAGGCTGTAACCGAGAATGCGTTTGAAATCAGTGAAACCGTTATTCCCACCGAAACCGGTATTATTACGGAAAAACAGCAACATGAAGGCGAAGGTCATGGCCTGGGTGATGATGGAAAAATACACTCCTTTGATACGCGAGCGAAACGCGAAGTAACCGAACACAAATGCCAACACCCCCGGCACGGCGACCACCAGCAGCATGCAATACCAAAAATTGTCGGTCATGGCCCAATACCACGGATAAGTTTTCCAATCGAGGAAGACCATAAAATCAGGCAGCGTGCTTTGATATACGCCATCACGGCCGATGGCACGCATCAAGTACATCCCGTGCGCATACGCGCCGAGTGCGAAAAAAACGCCATGACCGAGTGAGAGAATGCCGGCATAACCCCAGACTAAATCCAGTGCCACGGCCGCCAAGGCATAACACATGAATTTCGCCACCAAGGCGATGGCGTAGGCGGAAATATGCAGCGCATGTCCATCGGGAAAACTCAGATTCAACACTGGTAACAAGGCCGCGATCAAAGCACAAACCACGATGGCACACCAAGCCGGACGAGAAAATAACGAGGCAATCATTCTACACTCCTGCCCTTGAGAGCAAACAGACCTTGCGGACGCCGCTGGATGAAGATGATGATGAAAACCAGTATCACAATTTTGGCCATCACGGCTCCAGCCAAAGGTTCGAGAAATTTATTCACTTCCCCCAAGCCGAAGGCCGCTAAAACCGTGCCGGCCAATTGACCGACACCACCAAGCACCACCACCATGAAACTGTCGACGATATAATTCTGCCCAAGATCGGGCCCGACATTACCCAACTGTGACAAGGCAACCCCGCCAAGACCGGCAATCCCGGAACCTAAGCCGAAGGTCAGCATGTCAATCTTGCCGGTCGCAACGCCGACACAATCAGCCATGCGGCGATTTTGTGTCACGGCTCGTACAAACAAGCCTAGTCGGGTTTTATTCAAAATCAGCCAGACTGCCGCCACCACGGCGAGCGCAAAGAAAATAATGATGATGCGGTTATACGACAATACCAACGAACCCATCACCGTCACTCCGCCCGACATCCACGAAGGATTGGCAACTTCGACATTCTGGGCCCCGAAAATCGAGCGTACAGCTTGCATCAACATCAAGCTGATACCCCAAGTGCAGAGTAAAGTTTCGAGCGGTCGGCCATATAACCAACGGATCACGCTACGCTCAAGCAGCATGCCGATACCACCGGAAACCAAGAAAGCCGCCGGCAGCGCCGCCAGCAAATAAGCATCGAGCGCGCCGGGAAAATAATGACGGAATACCATTTGGCAGACATAGGTGGTGTAAGCACCGATCATCAATAACTCACCATGTGCCATATTGATGATACCCATGAGCCCGAAACTCACCGCCAGCCCCAGTGCCGCCAATAGCAAGACACTGCCGAGCGAGACACCATAAAATAAATTACCAATCAACTCAGTCCAGGCGATGTGACGGTCGATCGCCTGCAAACTCGCCACCGCGGCGATGCGTATCGCGGCCTCAGGCTCACTGTCGCTGCCATCGGCATTTTTTGTCAGCATTTTTTGTAATTGCGGCCGCAAACCGGCATTCGTACTGTTGATCAGCGTTTTGACGGCTGCCAGACGCAAGGCAGCATCGTCCGACTGCAAGTTGGCGGCGGCAATCAATAATTGCAGTTCGGCCCCGACTTGTGGATCTTTCTCTTTGATGTAAGCAGCATTGAGCAGAGGTAGTTGCTCAGGTGTCGCCTGCTTTTGTAAAGCAATCGCCGCCGTCAGACGCTCTGCTTTATTACTGGAAAATAATTGTATGCCCGAGAGTGCACTCTGCAAGGCCCCGCGCAAACGATTATTGAGAGGAATGACATCCGCACCGTCAGGTAGGTTGGCTGTCACGCCGCTACTGAGGTCGGTGGCTTGTTCGCCGACTGCCAGGTACACGGTATCGCCCTTAAAGTACAGTTCCTCTTGATTCAGTGCCCGCAGCGTGGCGGCGGCCTCAGCGCTACCGAGTGCGGCAATGCTGTTGACAGCCGCAATACGTGCATCCGGGTCATCGCCGGCCAGTGCTTTACACAATGCCACATCGAGCTTCGCCTGGGCCTGATAACTGAGCAGCAGGATGCCACAACAGAGCAGTATTTTTCGCAATATCATCAAAGTACAGACCTCGTTTGGGTAGCAGTAAGCTCGGCCAGCATTGCCCCTGCCGCCGCCAGCGGCGACAGGGCAATGCGAAGATGGATCAGATTCACTGCGCGCGGCTACGCACAGCTTGAGCGGCAAAATCAGAGTTTCTGTTTGCCTTCGTTACCAACAATGAAAGGACTCCACGGCTGCGCGCGGATCGCTTCCTTGGTTTTGTAAACCACACTGAACTGGCCATCCGCCTTGATTTCACCGATCATCACCGGCTTGTGCAAATGGTGATTGGTCTTATCCATCACCAACTCAAAGCCAGATGGCGCTTTGAAAGTTTGCCCACCCATCGCGGCGATGACTTTATCGGTATCGGTCGATTTGGCTTTTTCTACCGCCTGCTTCCACATATAGATACCGACGTAGGTGGCTTCCATAGGATCGTTGGTCACGACGGTAGCGGCGTTAGGTAATTTTTGCGCGACCGCGTAGTCTTTCCATTTTTTGATGAAAGCGGTATTGACCGGATTTTTAACCGATTCAAAATAATTCCACGCTGCCAGATGACCGACCAAAGGTTTGGTATCGACACCGCGCAATTCTTCCTCACCGACCGAGAATGCGACGACCGGCACATCGGTCGCTTTCAGACCGGCATTGCCAAGCTCTTTATAGAACGGCACATTGGAGTCACCGTTAATGGTCGAGATCACCGCAGTTTTGCCACCGGCAGCGAATTTTTTGATATTGGCCACGATGGTTTGGTAATCGGAATGACCGAACGGTGTGTAGACTTCATCGATATCGCTGTCTTTCACACCTTTACTGTGCAAGAACGCGCGCAGTATCTTGTTGGTCGTGCGCGGATAAACATAATCGGTGCCGAGCAAGACAAAACGCTTGGCCGCGCCGCCTTCTTTCGACATCAAATATTCCGTAGCAGGAATCGCTTGCTGATTCGGTGCGGCACCAGTGTAAAACACATTTTTTTCCAGCTCTTCGCCTTCATACTGCACTGGATAAAACAATAAACTGTTCAATTCTTTAAATACCGGCAGCACCGACTTGCGCGACACCGAAGTCCAGCAACCGAACACGACCGAAACTTTATCTTGGCCCACCAATTGGCGTGCCTTCTCTGCAAACAGCGGCCAGTTCGAGGCCGGATCGACCACCACCGGTTCGAGTTGTTTGCCAAGTACACCGCCCTTGGCATTGATCTCGGCGATCGTCATCAAAGCAACATCTTTCAACGATGTTTCCGAAATCGCCATCGTCCCCGACAGCGAATGCAAAATACCAACCTTAATCGTGTCGGCGGCGAGTGCCTGCGACATCCAACTTGTGGCGACGGCTAAGGTCAAGGCTTTCAAAACGATACGACGTGTCATGTTTGCTCCAGAGAGTGATTGAATGAAAGGTAAATCCGCTTCCACCTCAGAGATAGCAGTTTGCGTGCCAGCAATGCTCGCAGCAAAAACCAGAGCAGAGATCACTTATTGAACCAAAACAGGGAGAAACCAGCTCGTCATCTCGCCACCGCTACGGAACGGGATTTTTCGGTGCGAAGCTGAGTGAAAAACGTGCACGCTCAGCCAAACAAGCACCTCAGCCCCTGACACTGCTTAAGGCATGCGCGGATAACCGGTGATATCGGCAATCTCCTGATACAAAGGCTGCAAGCGTGCATACATCTTCTGATACACGCGCCGATACAGTGCATCGTAGATGGCGACATGTGCGGCAATCGGCTCAAAGCGTTGACCTACCCGCGTCATAGCCGTCATCGCGCTGTCGAAATCGGCATGCAAGCCCAAACCGACGGCAGCATCGATCGCCGCCCCCAGCGCCGAGGTTTCATAGATATGTGGACGCGTGGTTGGCAAGCCGAAAATATCGGCGGTCAACTGCATGGCCGCATCGCTTTGCGAACCACCACCGGACACGCGCAATTCCGTGATCGCCACACCGCTGCGCTGTTCAATACGCTCCTTCCCTTCGCGCAACGCATACGCCAAGCCTTCGAGTATGGCCCGATACATATGCGCACGCGTATGCACATCACCGAAGCCGATGATCGCTCCCTTGGCCTCGACACCGGGCATCTTGATACCCGGCGTCCAGTACGGCTGCAACATCAGACCCATGGAACCGGGTGGTACGGCATTGACCAAGTCATCAAACAATTCTTCCGCCACCCCACCGCGCAGCGCTGCCTGTGACTGCTCAGGGTGACCGAATTGCTCCTTGAACCAATTGACCATCCAATAACCACGAAAAATCTGCACCTCCGTGCTGTATTGCCCAGGAATGGCGGCCGGATACGGCGGAATGTAAGGCGTCACTTCCAGATAGCGCGCACTGGTCGTATTAATGGTGGCCGTGGTACCGTAGCTGAGACAGCCGATATGCGGCAAGCGACAGCCCGCCCCGATCACCTCGCAAGCCTTATCAGCCGCCGCCGCCACCAAGGGCGTACCGAGCGGGATACCCGTGGCTGCTGCGGCCGCGGCCGTGATCTGCCCGATCAGCGTCCCTGGTGCCGCCAAATCAGGCAAGCTGGCGCGTCGCACCGCCAGCGCCTGCCATTTCCAGTCAAACTTGCCGGCCCATTTCAAGCGCTTATAATCAAATGGCAGATAACCGACTTGCGAACCGATGGAGTCGATGAATTTTCCGCCCAAACGATAATTGAGATAACCGGACAGCATCAGATAATGCGCCGTCTTTTCCCAAATCTCCGGCTGCTGCGCCTTGATCCAGTTGGCCTCGGCCTCGCCACGAAAATAATTGATGGTTGAACTCACACCGGCCAATTTAAACAGGCCGCGCCACAGCACATGCAAGGGCGGCACATCATCGGTGCGACGTTGATCGAGCCAGGTAATGGCTGGGCGCAGCGGCTGACCGGCGGCATCGAGATTAATCACCGTACCGCGCTGCGTCGTCACCGCGACTCCGCGCACCGCCGCCGGCAGCGCACCGCTCTCGGCCCAGAGTAATTGACAAGCACGGCACACCGCCTGCCAATATTCTTCCACATCGTGCTCGGCCCAGCCCGGCTCGGTAGAAAAATAGGCGGTCAACGCCACCTGCGCTTTGGCAACGATATGCCCGTTCAAATCAAATAAAATCGCGCGCACACTTTGCGTACCATTATCGATTGCCAGAATAGTCGCTTGCGTCATAAGGAGAGCTCCACTGGTGTTGGCATGATCATTCCGTCGCAGGCAAAGCGTGACAAGTCTGCCACAACAGCAAATAAGCCGCTACTTCCTGCTCCCAACGAGCATCATCCCACCCCAGTTCCGGCTGACAGATGGCGCGAATACGCGGTAATTGCGCCACACCGCCGCCGCGCAGTAACAAACCGATACGGGTACGCCGCAACAGCAAATCCTCCAGATGGCACACGGCTTCACAGCGCGCCGCCCAACGTAACTCTACCCACAGCGTCAAGGTTCCGGCGATCAGTTCCAGCTCACCAGTCTGTGCCGCCGCCAACACTTGCGCTGCCAAAGCGCCGTAGTGACCGGCCAAACGCGCCGTCTGCGAGGCTGGCAAACCCGGCGGAGCGAAGCATTCAGCACTCACGTCAAACAAAGCCGTATTGCGCCAATCGGGCCGCCAAGCCGGCAACAAGGGGGCTAACTGGCGCAAGGCGTCGAGTGCAATCAAGCGAAACGTGGTCAGCTTGCCGCCGGCAACCGTCAACAAACCGCGCTCCAAGCAAATCGCATGATCACGCGTTTCTTTGGAGGGATCGGCCTTGCCACTGCCGACCACCGGTCTTACTCCGGCATAACTGGCGATGATATCGGCGCGTGTCAGGGCCAGTGCCGGAAACTGAAATGTCAGCGCCACCATCAAATACGCCAGCTCGGCCGCAGTGATGGCCGCCTCCTGCTGCAAATCATCGGTATGATCGACATCGGTCGTTCCAACCAAGGTCGCGCCTTCCCAAGGGTAAATAAAAACCGGCCGACCATCGATAGGATGCATCAGGCTGACAGCCTGCGCTACCGGCAAGCGCCAACTCGGCAGAATCACATGACTACCACGCAGCGGCCGCAAACGCGCTGCTGCACCTTGCTGCGCGCGCAAACGGTCGGCCCAGGCACCGGTGGCATTGATCACCGTCTTGGCTTGCAGTGTCAGCAGCGTACCAGTTTGCGCATCGCGCGCGACCACACCATGGGCACGCTCAGCGGTATACATAATCGACTCGACCGCGACATAATTGAGCGCCGTCGCACCGTAAGCCTGCGCCTGCTGCAACACCCGCAATACCAAGCGAGCATCATCAGTTTTCGCATCGCTGTAACACAAACCGCCCTTAAGACCAGCACGCAAAATATGCGGTGCCAAGCCTAAAAACTCATCGGCGCGAAAATAATGCCGCGCGCGCTGACCGGCCATAGCATCATAAATCGCCAAACCAAGGGAAAACAACCAACGCCCCGGACGACGACCACGGTAATCGGCAAAGGCAAAACTCTGCGGCTCGACCAAACCGCAAGCACCACTCATCAAAGCTTGCCGTTCGCGCACCGAATCGCGCGTGAGAAAAAATCTTCCCTGCTGGATATAACGCAAACCACCATGTACCAGCTTGGATGAGCGACTCGAGGTACCCCAGGCGAAATCACGCTGCTCTAGCAGTAACACTTTCAAACCACGGCGCGCCGCCTCCAGCGTGATGCCGGCCCCGGTTATGCCACCGCCAATAACGATCACATCCCAGTCGGCGACAGGGTCCAGCGCGGCCTGCACATGGGCCGAACGCGGCGCGCTCATGTCAGCCGCTCCGGCAAAGTTTTGTGCGGGTTCATCATTCCCTCAGGATCAAAATGTCGGTACACCGCCGCCATCGTCGCCAGACCAAGCGCGCCTTTCTCTGCTTGCAAATACGGCGCATGGTCTTGGCCGACACCATGTTGATGACTGATGGTACCGCCGTGCGCAACGATCGCCATGGCCGTCGCCGCTTTCAGGCGCTGCCAACGTGCCAGATCGCGCTCATAATCGCCACTGAGGCGAAACACAAAAGTGCTATAAACACTCGCGCCCTGCGCATACATGTGTGACAAATGGGTATACCCATGCACGCGCTCGCCGTCTTGTGCAAAGGCCTGCTGCGCCGCGCTTTCGAGTGCCGTCATCATATTTTTTACCTGCGGCCAGTTGCACGCGGTCTCCACCGTATCGATGGCATACCCCTGCTGCCACAGGCTGTTACGCAGATAAACGTTCTTGAAGCGACCATGCCGCCATTTCTCGCCGATGGCCCGACCAACGGCAATACCGCCGTGTGCCCGCGCCAGTCGGCGTGCTGGTGCCAGCGCAGTGCGTACTGCCGCGGCATCACCACTGGCACCGACCAGCAACAAACAGCGCTGCTCGCCACAGCCGCGCCACGCCAAATAACGCTGTAGCAAGGCGAGCAGCCGGCTCGCTCCAGCCAACTGCAAACTCGTCGCCGTTTCCGCCGCATTTGACAAACGCAGCATCGACAAGCCCGGCACAGCACGGACAATTTCCATCACGGCGCTTTGCGCCGCATCCCACTGCGGAAAAAAGAAAGCATGAAATTCTTCCGTCGCCGGCTGTGCTCGCACCCGCACCGTCACCTCGGTGAGGATGCCGATACGTCCTTCCGAGCCAAGCACCAACTCGCGCAAATCGAGGGCCGCGGCCGAGGCGGGAAAACTCGGCAAGCTCAAGGTTCCGCGCGGCGTTTCAACCCGCCCGCCGGCAAACAGCTGCTCGATGCGCCCATAGCGCAACGATTGCTGACCAGATGAACGTGTCACCACCCAACCGCCCAAGGTCGAATACTCGAACGATTGCGGAAAATGACCGAGCGTGTAAGCATGCGCGCGCAACTGCGCCTCCAAATCAGGGCCAAATACCCCGGCACCAAACGTCGCCAGCTGCGCCTGCGTATCCAAATTCAGCAATTGCGACATCCTGCGCATATCAACCGAGATCACAGCACGCGCCGTCAGCGGTACCGTCAGGTGACCGACTACACTGGTGCCACCGCCATAAGGAATCAAGGCGATGCCATGCGCGCTGGCATGCGCAAGCAAGTTGGCGACCTCGGCACTACTCTCAGGAAAAGCCACCGCATCGGGCACGGCATCAATACGCCCATAACGCAGCTTGAGCCAATCCGGCAAGCTCTGTCCCACACTATGCCGTACCCGTAACTCGACGTCACAGTCGTACAGCGGATGCGGCGCCAGTCGGCTGGCGGCTACGCCGGCACACACCGCTGCCAAGCTGGCATCGGCCACGGTACTGCCGACACCGATCTGGTGACTCAAAAATTCTGCCGCCGTCGGTGCCAGCACTGATTCAATGGCGTCATCGCCCCATCCATTCCAACGTCGCATCGCGCTTCCCTTGTTATACTCGTGACCAAGCATAGCCAGTCGCAGTCGCGCCGTCTTGCGTTTTCATGACAAGGAGATTGTCTTAACATGCCAAATGATGAGCGTCACAACGGCCGCGTCAGCACCGCCTATCTGCAACCGCTGTTGGAATTACTGCGCGAACGGCACATCGATCCAGCCCAACTATGTGAGTTGGCCGGCTTAACCCAGCACGAACTGGCCGGTGACAGCATCGCCGCCACCAGCTATCTGCGCTTGCTCGACGCCGGTGCCGCACGCTGCGACGATGCCGCGTTCGGCTTACACGTCGGCGAGCGGGTCAAACTCGGCACCTACCACGTCTACGGCATGCTGCTGATGAGCTGCAGCGATCTTGGTCAAGCCTTGCAACAAACCATGCGCTACGAAGGGCTGGCGCATGATCTCGGCCGCTCCCTGCTCGGTCGCACCGGTGAATTAAGTGAATATCGTTGGGATAGCTGGTATCCCGACGCCAGCCGCCATTTGGCCGAAAGCGTCATGGCTGGCATACGCGTGTTCGGCGACTGGTTTGCCGGCACCAGCCTGCCGCCGACACCAGTCTATTTCGCCCATCCGGCACCAGCCGATCTGCGCGAACACCAGCGCCTGTTCGGCAGCGCCGTCGAGTTCGATGCACCTTGGCATGCCGCCCGCTTCCCCAGCGCACTGCTGGCCTGGCCAGTGCCGAATGCGGCGATCAGCCTGCATCCAATTTTGCAGCAACATGCCGACCAACTGCTACTGAAAAAATACGCACAACAGCACGAACACGAGCAGGTCAGCGCAGTCCGCAACGCGATACGCCGCCATCTCGCCAGCGACTGCGCACGCCTGCCGATGATTGCGCTGGAACTCGGTCTGAGTGTGCGTAGCCTGCAACGCAAGCTGTCCGAGAGCGGCCTCAATTTTCAACAAATTCTCGATCAAACACGCCGCGAACTGGCGCAAACCTATCTACGTCAGCCCGCTCTGAGTTTGGCCGACATCGCCTTCTTACTGGCCTACCAAGATCAAAGCGCGTTTCAACACGCCTTCAAAGAATGGACCGGCATGACACCGAAAGCCTATCGCGCTCACCAGCCGAACTGAAACGATAGCAGCCTGTTGAGCGCACACAAAAAAACGGCAGCCTATCAACAGGCTGCCGTTTTATGATTTGATCGGTGGCTGGTCACCATAGGAAAACCAGGCCCACCTCGCTACCGTCATACATATCGTTTGTATGTACAGCAACTGAGAATCACTATATCAGTTTTTTATGACGCGTCCATGACGCCGATCAAAATTCGACCAACTTGCGCCAAGACTACATCCATTCAATCTGCGCTTCTGACAAACCCAAATGGACATTTTATGATTGCTCATCAAATCGAAAAATGTTTTGATCATGTTGTTGAATAGACGACTGTAACAGGAAGTTAGCCAAACGAAGCAAACAAAAAAAACCATGTCGTCACTTCTTGTTCAACAAAGCAGGAAAGCACGATCCCACCCGACTGTGCCGACTATTCGTTCATCAATTTCTGACAGCATGACAAGGATAAGCACCATGATTCCATCCGGCATTACGTCTCACTTACCACGTTCCGTTTCCCTGCTCAAGGGTGTGACTCTCCCAACTGCCAAGCCTAGCAGCGATTTTTCTCTGCGCTTCTACCGCACCAGCAATATTGCCACAGCAACAAGCCGACCATCCCCAGCAGCACCCGCGCCAACACCGGCTATGTCGACGACGCCGAGCGAGGACACGCTCAAAGCCAGCATCATCGAATCGCGTACCCGCTTCTTGCAATCACGAGCTGTCTTCATGGGCACAACCGAAGCTTCAGCGCTGCCATTGCCACGCCCAACTGGTCTGCTACGCAGCACATCAGGAAACACCGCGTTGCCACCGGCACTGTCACCGAAAGCCACCCGCATCGTCACCTCCGTACCTGCCCGCACTGACCACGCAACACCCCGACACAATGTCGAGCAAAGTTGGCCGCTCACCAAAACCGAACGGGCCAGCTTCGCGCTCCCGCAGCACCAGCAAGCCTCGGCCGCGACCGGCATCTACCACGCGGCCCCGGTACAACTTGGTGCCAATGGCGAACGCCTCGGCGAGACGCCGCTTCGGCTCGAAGACTTGCGGCGCTTCCCTACTTTGTATCATTGGACGGCCAAACTTGGCAGCCACAACTGACGCCATCGCTGCGGCCACAAAAAAAATTGAACACCATGCCTTAACTGATACAAGACAGTCCGATTCAAGAACAACTATGTATTTAACCTCACCAACCACAGCCAACTCATGCACTACGCAGACAATACAGCCAACGGCAGCACAGGCATGCATGCAACTGCCTACGCTCAAGGCCGCCGGCAATATTCCTGTCGGCCTACCAAAGTCGCCGCAACGTGCAGTACTGCTGCATGGTGCCACAGCACAAACAAACGACACCGCGACTCACTTACCGCTTGCCGCCGATTTTTGCAAAGTCAGGCAATTTTCCGGCGCACAAACTTGATATCAGCACACTGTGCATGAATAACTTTTCATTTCCACCACACCACCAGGATCTTCCGTGAAAATCTTCAGCTCCCCTCTTCCCCTTTTTGATCTCGCATTTTCTCGACCACATGGCGCGGGTATCGCCAATGCAGTGATGCAACTGCGTGAAGCCGCACGATATGACGGGGCCCAGCAACATGCCCGGTTTACTGGTCTGCGCCGCGCCGCTAATGCGCCCGAGCTAGCCAGCACAGCGGCCACACCGCGCCAATCAGATAAGGTGCCGACCACGGCATCCCTATTCAGTCACGTCACAGGCCCGATTCGAGTGCGTTCGGAGGAATCGAACCGCCCCGCTCAAGCCGCTGCAGGCAAGGAAGCGAGCAACAAGGCTGCAAGCACATCGACGGGAACAAGCGATCATCAACTCCCGAACGTAAAAGCATTGCGTGACATGTTTGAACCAGCAATTCTTCACGACAACACCGCAGAACGCCATGCGCAAAGCCCAACTTATAAAAAACTCGAAGCAAAGCTCAACGGCACACATTTCCACATGCCGAACACAACAGCACAGCAAGCGTGCGTAACCAATATAACTGAGGAAAACCGACAGCCACCGGCACTCAAAACTGCGCCGGCTCCAGCCGAGAAAACACCTGCACGCCCCATGCAAGCGGTACCGTGCAGCGCCTCGTCCGACCAAGCTGCAGTTGAGCGAACCCGAGTCGAATCGCCGGCGCGCCTAAGCGTGAAAGCACTGCGCGACAAATTCGAGCCGCAATTCACTCATCGTGAAAATTCGCTCACCGACACCCAAGGCCCGTTCATCAAAAACCTGCAGGCACGCTTACAGCAAAACAACATCGCCATACCAGCACAAGGTATCGCCACAGAAACCCTTCACAACGATCGTCAGCCTCCGGCAGTCAAAGTCCTGTCGCATCCATTTCAAACACCGAGCAACACTGCAAGCGTGGACATCAATTCACTCAGCGAGCAAACAACTGATTCTTTCGCGCAACTTTCTTCAAAGATATTCAATAAAAAAGATCCTGTTTCGGCCACCGCGGCACACCTGTCTGATGTCGAATTCATGGCACAACAAAGCCAAACCAAACACGAAAGTCTTGCCGTGGTCAACGATGACTATCAGACGCGACACATTGCCTCTGATGCGGAATTTTCAAAACAGCTTGGCTTGACAGCACCAAAAACGAGCACACTACCTGCGAGTACCCCTACTAGCGACAAGGAATTTTCTCATTTAACTGATGCGGACAAGCATAGCAGACCGATTGAAAACACAGCTGAAGGTACTGAAGTCTAAGGAGGTACGGATTTAATCGCAGTGAAATTAGCCGTTGCCGAACAACTAAATGGATCGTCGTAAGCGACGATGGAAAAGACTCTGGAAGGGGTTTGCATCCCCTCCCATCGCGTCGCTCCTTCGTCGCTCACCGGCCCCAAGAGG
>NZ_JASJVS010000020.1:0-71119 GCF_035019605.1 Undibacterium sp. 5I2
TCACTCATGGTCTGCCTCGTCTCTTTTCGACAGACACTAGTTTAAACTGTTGTCCGGATATGTGGATCCACTATAGACATCATCGACAAAGTACTATTGCGTGACCTGCCTAGCTTGTACGGCATCAGTGATATCCAGGAACTTAACCGCCTATTTACTACGCTGGCCTACAACACCGGCCGCGAGATTTCTTTAGATACTTTATCTAAGAATTCTAACGTCGCAAAAAATACAATAGGCCGCTATCTGGAATATCTGGAAGCCGCATTTTTGATCAAAAGAATTGAACGCATCGATCAAAATGCCAAACGTTTTAAACGCGCCATGAGTTTTAAAGTCTACCTAACCAACCCCTCCATGCGCGCCGCTCTGTTTGGTCCTATCGATGCAGATAGTCCAGATATGGGGCCACTTGCAGAAACCGCCATCTTTAGCCAATGGCAACATAGCGATAGAACTACTTTATATTATGCACAGTGGAAAAACGGCGAAGTCGACATCGTCTATTTAGATGAAACAACCCAATCGCCACGATGGGCGGTAGAAGTGAAATGGTCAGACCGCCCATATACCCACACAGATGAACTAGACAACTGCGTCGAGCTAGCTGAAAAAAATACGGCGCTTAAAGAAGGTTTCAGAGTTACATCGCACACCATTTCTGATTTCATAGAATATAAAAACATTAGGTTTGAATTTGTACCTTGCAGCTTATACACGTATACGTTGGGAAAAAATTTCCTGTTCTACCGAAATCTTCGGCATGTTTTTGGGAAACGATCGGCACGCACAGTTTAAGGTAATTAAAGCTTTGGAGAAACGGTTAGGAGATTGAAGAAAATGGATATAGCTGAGCTTACGGCAATAGACGAAATATTCGCGGAATTAATATGAGTAAAAAAAATTTGTAAAATACCAATGAAATTGGCCTCCCAAAAGATACGAATAAATCCAACGCTATTGCGGCTAATTAAAGAATTATGGATACCATTTGTTGTTGCACTGTGTTGGGCTACCTACAACATCAGCTCTGAACCAAAGGCAGACTGGACATTTCGGAGATTTATAAACATATTTGTTCCTACTTTTTTCTTTATTAGTACTTTAATAGGACAAATCTTTAGAGTACGTAAACAACAAAAAGTCGAAAATGGACTTCAGTTAATAGAGACCCGTGTTGGCAAAATGATAAATTAATTGGATGTCAAAACTACCGATTTAATTGGATACATTATAGTGGATCCACATATTCGGACAACAGTTTGAACATTCGAAATGGGAATTTGTGCAGTTATTTTTGATTGTGGTGGCAAATTGGCACACTGGTGGTGACATTTTGTCTCCGTGCGCTATAATTCATTTGCTCAAACAAATTTGAGTTACTTATTATGTAAATGAAAATTAAATACAAATAAAGGAAATTAATATGAAAAATTCCATATACAAAAACAACTACTAATTTGAAAATTGAGATTAAAACTTATACATACCTATACATATTTGAAGCATCGGTGCTTTTAGCACCCCAAAAGGTGGAAATGATGAACCCTACGGAAAACAGAGACCGGATTACAGCCCGTGTTTCTCAACCCATAGCAACACGATTACAAGTGGCAGCCGATTTGATGGGTGCAACTTTGAACCAATTCCTGGTTCAAGCTGCACTCGAAAAAGCTAATAGTGTTATTGAACATGAACAAACAATACGTTATTCGCTGGAAGACGTTGCCTTATTTTTAACCATGCTGGACGCTCCTGGTGAACCAAATCCAACACTGGTCAAAGCGTTTGAGGGAAGAAACTCTAAGGTGAAAAATGCGAAGCGAACCAATACGCTTGAGCACAGTTCATGATCGTGAAACTTTTGACTGTGGAAATGAGGCGTTAAATAGTTTTTTTAAAAATGTCGCCGGACAACATGATAGTAAAAGTGTTTCCAAAACGTTTGTAATAGCTGACGATGAAGATCGAGCTAGAGTGGCAGGATTTTATACGCTTGCAATGCGTAAGCTGACACCAAAGGAACAATTGCCACCAGAGATAGCGAAGCGCCTTCCTGCAAGTTTGCCCGGAATTACGCTGGCTAGACTCGCTGTCGATAAAAATTATCAGAGGCGAGGTGTAGGTGAGGATCTTTTGCTGAGCGCCATGTCGCGGGCAAAAAAAGTGTCACACGAAATAGGTGGATTTGCACTATTCGTTGACGCTAAAGACGGTGTTGCCGAATTTTATAAAAATTACGGTTTTACTCCGTTACCTTCGAATCCACTGATACTTTTGATCCCATTCAAAAATATTCCCGATGATGCTGACTAGCATCGTCTATTTTTTAAAGAAAATGACCGTCAACGATTATTGACGGTCCGGTATCTGTCAAGATAGTTGGATTCAACTACGAAGTGCAACTCCATGTTGATGCGAGTGTAGCGCAATCATAAAATATATGACGCCACATAAAAATAAGATCAATTGATTGATTTTAATTGGAGGCACCCCTTATGGAGCCCGTATTCGTTATCGCAGAAAAAGACGTTTTCCCTCTTTCTCAGGACAGTTGGAAAATTCCGAAATCGGCAACTTACCAACTATCCTGACGCAGAGGGCTGCTCGAAATCCTTATTTCGCAGCCGCAGCGTGATGCATTTCATCAGCTTGGTGACGTAGCGTCCACGGGTCTTCGGCAAGCACGCTTTTGTCAGCAATCAGCGTATCTTGTGTTGGTCCGAAGAGGGCGTAGGGCAGGTAGCCGTAGCCTTGGTCGCCAAAGGTGTCGCCCCAAGAGTTTTCGATTTCTACTAAACCGGTCGTGTCGTCGTAGCCAATCGCCAGCACGAAGTGGTAACCGACTGCAGGATCGGGGATAGGCGTCTGCGGAGCGTAGCGAAAGCTATCGTTTACGGGGCCGCCGGCATAACCGCCTCGCACGCCTGCTGAACTCGCCGAACCGCCTGCGGAACTGGCAGAGGCACCACTGGAGCCTGCTGAAGTACCTGATGCACCGGCCGCGCCTCCAGCGGAACCCGCCACCGTTCCGGCAGAACCCGCGGAGGCACCACTGGAACCTGCCGATGTGCCAGAGGCACCCGCAGTCGCGTCATCAGGGGCGCAGCTTGGGATTGGAAAAATGCCGGTGCGCCATGTGTGGGAAAGAACGGCGTCGTCACCGCAGCCAACCGATTGCGCTACGGGGAAAGCGACGGGTACCGGATAGCCATCGGCAATCGATACCTTCATTGCCCGCAGCGTCGTCACCCGGTATGCCTTGGTCAGCTTGCGTGTTGCGGCGTCATCAAAGGCCGTTGTGGGTGGGGTGATGGCGAACTTGCTGGTATCGTAAGGCCAAGCGCTCTCGACGCAGGTGCCATATTGTTCAAGTGTTTCGACAACCGCATCGGCCTTGCATCCTGAATCGTCGTTGGTTTGTTCGCCCTCGGTGAGAACGCGCGTGGTGTAATAGCAGAACAGTGGCGACAAAGGCTCGTCTAAGCCATCACGCAGGTGAAGAAATCGTAGCGCGCTGGTAAAGGCAAAGGCCGCGCACGATTCGATCGGATCTTGGTCCAGCACCGGGGGACATTTTGCGCGTAAGCTCACCGCTGGTGGGGGTACCGGAAGGGCTTTTCCCGCTGCGGCAATCTTCAGCTCGGGGCGGGCGAGCGGCTTGGGCCGTTGCGCGGTTTTGGCCAGCTTGCGCGTCACCCCGTTTGCCTGAATCACAGGCGGCGCTGCCACTTCCGCGAGCACCGAGGTGCCGCTTCCCGGATGGCCACCATGCACCTCGCTCTTGCTGGCGTGTGCTGGTTCTTTTTCGTGGTTAACTTGGCTTGGCATCTTATCCCCTTGAGTAAGCTTATGATGTCAATATAATATCAGTGATTATGTCAAGGGTGTAAACACTATCAGCATCGCGACTAAGGCTGACAACAGCGCCGCCAAACAACTTAATGGATCGTCGCAAGCGACGATGGAAAAGACTCTGGAAGGGGTTTGCATCCCCTCCCATCGCGTCGCTCCTTCGTCGCTCACCGGCCAAAAGAGGCTGTCGCAAAAGGGTATTGAGTCGGTATCATTACCCTAACTGGTGGCCACGTCATTCCTGCGCGCTTTTGGCAGGAACCCAGCGGCGTTCGTGGTTAACTGAAAATGCCAGAAATTGTGGCATTTTCAGTGTAAAAAACGACGCTGGGTTCCCGCCAAAAGCATGCGGGAATGACGAGGTATGCGGTGTTTCAGGTTTAAAAAACGTCCATCAGGCTTTTGCGACAGCCTCTGAAGGCCGGGGTTTCAAACCCTAGTCAGATTTTTGATGAATGTCAATTTCGAACTTCTTGTGATCTGATGGGTCAGTCGATGTTTTGGAGTGTGACATGTCGACAGAGAAATTGGTGCTCAGGACTTTCATCAGAAACCCGAACCTACTGAGTGGCGCTGCCATCATGGCGATGGCAAGCGCTTTTTTATTGTCTGGATGCGGTGGACTGGATAAACCGGCCGTCGTGCAGCGCAATGAGCAGGCGTGTACAGATTTCGAGCAATTGGTCAATGGCGATTGGTACCGGTCTGTGCAGCGCACGAGTGGCGACGATATACCCGATGCATTTTCGGATTTACCGGAACAGAATTATCAATCTTTACTGACGGCCTTAGAGGCGGCGGCAAGCTCGCCGCTCGCTGACGAGAATAGCGATTTAGGTAAACTTGTACGCCTGTTTGTCAGTCAGTCACAGCCTGCACCCGCTACGATGGTGGCCTTAAATGAAGAGTGGCAACTGGTGGATAGCATGGCACAAGTCCAGGAAGTACCGGTTGTAATGGCGAAGCTACTGCTGCTCGGCACTGTATTGCCCCTGAAGTTAAGTACTCAAACTAATCAAGAGGAAGATGTTGAGCCAGTGGAGCTGAAGTTAGCGCCAAATTATTTGGGTTTCCAAGGCAATACAGTGGAAGCGCGGCGTGAGCATATTGCACGTATGCTGGGCGCGGCTGGTGTTTCTGCCGATCAAGCTGCTATCGATGCGGCAGCGGTCGAGCGTATGGAGCAGCGGATCAACCGACCGGAAAACTCAACGCCGACTTCGATGATGTTCGATATTTTGGCTTTCAAGCAGCAGCTTGGCGTGGCAGCTAAGGTGGAAGTGGATGCGGCTACGGCAGCTACCTTGTCGCAAATGATGGCTGAGTTCACCCTGCCGCAGTGGAAGAGTTTCTTTAAGTGGCGGCTCTTGAAAAGTTTCAGTGCCTATCTTCCAGGGCAGTTTTCAGCTGAGGAAAAACGCTGGAAAACTGGGTGGCAGCCACAGTTTTTAGCTGAGCAAAACGGCTCGAGTATCAAGACGCCAATCGACAATCGGGTCCGTTTTTTAGCAGCGCTGATGCCGGATACCTTGAACCGCTTCTTTGTGGAAAAGCTGATAGGTCCAAATAAACTGGCTGCTGTCAACACCATGATGCAGGAGTTGAAGCACGAGATGCGTGCACGAATCGAGACACGTGCCTGGTTGAGCCAGGTTGGCAGGGATGCGGCACTTCACCGGCTCGTTACCATGGCAATGGTGGTAGTTCAACCCACGAGGTGGATCGATTACAGCAAGCTCACTGTCGACGCGAACGACGCCTTGGCTAATATCAAGCGTGTGAATCAGTTGAACTTTGCCGAACAGGTTCAGAGTGCTGGGGCACTGCCAAGACTCGGTGCAAAGGGAGGATATGGTTGGAGTGAACCAAATCCCAGATATGTACCCGGCCGCAATGCGATGGTGGGCGACGTCAGTATGATACTGACATCGCCTATGGTAGATTTTGAAAACAACATCGCATTTACCTACGGTTTTCTTGGTGCCTCCATCCTCGCCCATGAGATGGCACATGGTTTTGATGCCAGCGGTACGCAGGCAGCACCATCGTATTTTCCGCTTCCAATGGCGATGGGGTTGGCAAACAGCGATATCAGCTATTTCAAGTCCATGGAAGATCGCCAATACCACCACTATAGCGCGTATGCGCAGAATGTACTCGGCGTACAGATCCCGATTTTACGTGTGACGAATGAAGATATGGCTGATCTGATTGGCTTGGAAGTCGCAACACAGTTGGTTCAGAAAAAGTGGCCAGGTGCGGCGGCGGCGGACCAATTCTTCAAGGGATATGCCGCTTCTCATAGAGATGCCGCTACCTTCGATGAGCTACGAGATTACGCATCCTACGTGCCCGCTCATGCGGTAAATAGATACCGGATAAATGGTGTATTGTCCAACTCGCAAGCATTTGCTGCCAATTATGGCTGTACAGCAGGTGACCCGATGGTACGGGCGGATAAGGACCGTATTAGCTTGTGGTGAGTTTTTCCAGAGCATTTATTTATCAGATCTGAGTGGAAAGCCAGGGAAGCGCTTCCTTAATTTTCCATCACGGCAAGCTCAGGTCTAAACCGAGCTTGTTGGCAAGGAAGTAGGTAAATAGCCCCAAGCCCAGCAGCGTGAGTACGAAGACTGCGGCTACCTTGCCGCTCGCACGCAGCACGGCGTGCTTGTCCGTCGTCTTTTCCTGTTGATCGTAATGCCACTTGATGGCGAAGAACATGCCCGTGCCGAGCACGATAAGCTTGAACAACACTAAGACTATCGGGACCCAATCCATCATTTTTCCTATTTTTAAGCAAGTAATTGTCACCATTTTAGCCTGAGGATCTGTACTTCAAAGCAATTTCCACAGATTGAGACAATATGTCCTGATTGAAAGGAAGGGCTGGAACCTATTCTTTGCAGAAACAGTATTTTTGAGGGAATAACCGCTTCGGCAACATGGTTGACTAATTTAGTCGGGTATTGTAAGGTGAATTGTTGACTAAATTAGTCAACAATTATGACCGACATGAAAAGGTGATTTCTGATGGTAATGACACTGACGGAAAATGCAGCAAAAAAGATTTTGGCGCAGTTGATCAAGAACGGTAAGGGCATAGGTTTGCGCGTAGGAGTTAAAAAAGTAGGCTGTTCCGGTTTTGCCTACACCTTCGCTTACGCCGAAGCCGTGGGGGCTGATGATCAGGTGTTCGATTCGCATAATGCGAGGCTGGTGGTCGATACGGCCAGCTTGCCATTTTTGGATGGCGCACAGCTGGATTTCGTCAAGGACGGATTCAATGAAACTTTTAAATTCAATAACCCGAACGCCGCGAGTGAGTGCGGTTGCGGGGAGAGCTTTAATCTGAAAAAAGACCGCAGCGTGCCATAAGCCGCCACTCTGCCACGCACACCGTCAGGTTTGTTCAAGAGGTCTGATTTTATCTATTTCGCTGGGATAATATTGAGGTAAGTGTAATGAGTACGGCACTGCAAAATTTGCTCAATCAAGCCTATCGACATGGCTTCGTCAGCGACATCGAGTCCGATGTCGCACCTAAGGGTTTAAACGAAGACATCATTCGCATGATTTCCAGTAAGAAAAACGAGCCGGCTTGGTTGCTCGCATTTCGTCTGAGTTCTTACCAGGCATGGCTGACAATGACGCCACCGGAGTGGCAAAACTGTAAGCATCCACCTATCGATTTTCAAGCTATCAGCTATTACGCTGCGCCCAAGAAAAAGCCGCAGCTAAGCAGTATCGACGAGGTCGATCCTGAATTGCTGCGTACCTTCGAAAAGCTTGGCGTGCCCTTGCACGAACGGATGGCACTGGCGGGCGTTGCGGTGGATGTCATTTTTGATAGCGTGTCGGTCGCCACCACGTATAAAGACAAGCTGGCTGAAGTCGGGGTGATTTTTTGTTCGATGTCTGAAGCGGTTCGCGAACATCCGGACCTCGTGCGGAAATATTTAGGCAGCGTGGTCCCTATTCGCGATAACTATTACGCTGCGCTGAACTCGGCGGTATTTACTGATGGCTCGTTTTGTTTCATTCCCAAGGGCGTCAAGTGCCCGATGGATTTGTCGACCTATTTCCGTATCAATACCGAAGAATCCGGACAATTCGAGCGCACTCTGATCATCGCCGAGGAAGCTGCTTCAGTGTGCTATCTGGAAGGGTGTACTGCGCCTGCCTTCAGTAGTAAGCAGTTGCATGCGGCGGTGGTCGAACTGGTGGCCCTCGATCATGCGGAAATCAAGTATTCCACCGTGCAGAACTGGTATGCGGGGGATGAAAACGGCGTCGGTGGGATTTATAATTTTGTTACCAAGCGCGGTCTGGCCAAAGGTGTTAATTCGCGTATTTCATGGACTCAGGTTGAAACCGGTGCCGCGATTACCTGGAAGTATCCATCGGTGATTTTACTCGGTGATAACGCGGTCGGTGAATTCTATTCGGTGGCGGTGACGAATAGTTATCAGCAAGCCGATACCGGTACCAAGATGATACACATCGGAAAAAATACGCGCAGTACCATCGTCAGTAAGGGTATTTCTGCCGGTAAATCGAATAATAGCTACCGCGGTCTGGTCAAGATGACTGCCGGTGCCGCCGGTGCGCGCAATTATTCTCAGTGCGATTCGATGTTGATCGGTGAAGCCTGCGGTGCCAATACTTTTCCGTATATCCAGGTGCTCAATAACACGGCACAAGTTGAGCATGAGGCATCGACCTCGAAGATCGGTGAGGATCAAATGTTTTATTTTGCCCAACGTGGCGTGGATGCGGAGGCTGCGGTATCGATGATTATCAATGGTTTTTGCAAAGACGTATTTCAACAATTACCGCTGGAGTTTGCGGTTGAAGCGAGCAATCTCCTCAGTTTTAAACTGGAAGGAAGTGTCGGATGATTTACCCAGACAGCAAAACCTTATTGGAAGTACGCGGATTATGCGCGAGCGTGAATGGCATCGCTATCTTGAAGGATCTCGATTTTACTGTGAAGAGTGGTGAAATCCACGCCCTCATGGGGCAAAACGGTTCCGGCAAGAGCACCTTTGCGAAAGTGCTGGCCGGTCACCCTGCCTATGTAGTGACAAACGGTAGCGTGCTCTTTGAGGGGCAGGACTTGTTAGCGCTGAAACCGGAAGAACGGGCGCGGGCCGGCTTTTTTCTGGCCTTTCAATATCCGATTGAAGTACCCGGGGTGGGCAACAGCCAGTTCCTGCGCCTGACTTACAATACGGTGCAAAAACAGCGCGGCAAGGAAGAGCTTGACCCGCTGGAGTTTGACGATTTTGTGCGGGAAAAAATGCAGCTGCTGGAGATGCATGCAGATTTCCTTGACCGTAGCGTCAACGCAGGTTTCTCCGGCGGTGAAAAAAAACGCAATGAAATATTGCAGATGGCTTTGCTCGAGCCGCTGGTGGCGGTGCTCGATGAAACCGATTCTGGCCTCGATATCGATGCACTCAGAATTGTCGCACAGGGAGTCAAGCAGCTCTCGAATCAGGGCAATGCCATCGTCATGGTGACGCACTATCAGCGTTTGCTGAACTACATCGTGCCCGACTTTGTGCACGTGATGGAGGGCGGGCGCATCATCAAGACCGGTGATAAAGCCTTGGCGCTGGAGTTGGAGGCACGCGGTTACGATTGGGTCAGTGCCGACTATGCGGCAGCCGCACAGGCGAGCGGGAGTGTTTGCATATGAACACCGCCAACATACCAATTCCTGACCTTGTCAGCACTTACCTGGCACAGCTGTTGGCGGCACAGCCGCCACCCTTTGACAGCCGGTGGCCGTGGCTTACTATGCTGCGCAGCGAGGCGCTCGCGCACGCCCAAGGCTTGAACCTGCCAACTACACGTGATGAGGAATGGCGCTTTACCGATATTTCTCTTCTGAGCAAGACCGAATTTTCACCGGCGCAGAGTGCGACGCAGTTAGAGTTGTCAGAAATTGCACACTTTTTTATTGAGGAAGCCGCGCAGCGCTTGGTATTTGTGGATGGTCGGTTCGCCGCACATTTGTCAACGCCAATAAGTGGCCTTGGCGCAGAGCATGGGATCGTGGTTTCCAATCTATCGGCGGCACTTGCCACACACGCCAGTACGATAGAGACGCATCTCGGCCAGCATGCGGTATTGAACAGCGATGTGTTTGCGGCGCACAATACTGCATTCTTACAGGATGCTGCCGTGGTGCTGGTGCCGCGTGGCGTCGTGGTAGCGGCGCCAGTACATTTACTGTTTATCGCAACCCAGAAAGAGGTGGTCAGCACACCGCGGTGTTTACTTGTTGCCGAAGCGGACAGTGCGGTAACGGTGATCGAGGAGTATGTCGTGTTGTACCGCCCACGGTGGCAGGAGGAAGCGCATTTTACCAACGCGGTGAGTGAAATTGCGCTGGCTGATCAGGCTCAGGTGCAGCACGTGCGGATACAGCGCGAAGGCAGCCATGCATTTCATCTTGCTCACTGTGCGGTTGCGCTGGGGCGCGCCAGTCATTATCAGTCGGTGAATCTGGCACTTGGCGCACGCATTTCACGTTATCAGCTCAGTGTGCTGCAACAACAAGAGGCTGCCACCTGCACGCTCGACGGCTTGACTCTGATCTCGGGGCGACAAGTGGCCGATACCCATACCTGTATCGATCATGCCATGCCACATGGCACTAGCCGCCAGCTCCATAAATGTATCGTCGGTGGCAGTGCGCATGCTGTTTTTAATGGCAAGGTCATGGTGCGCCCAGGTGCACAGCACAGCGATGCGCAACAGTCAAACCGTAATCTGCTATTGACCAATAAGGCACATATCGACACCAAGCCACAACTGGAAATTTTTGCTTCCGATGTGAAATGCACGCATGGTGCGACCGTTGGTCAGCTCGATGATGATGGGCTGTTTTATCTACAGAGCCGCGGCTTGTCTCGCGCCGCTGCACGTAATTTGCTGACGTATGCCTTCGCTGCCGAGCTGATCGATCGTATTCCGGTGGCTTCGCTTAGACGCCAACTTGAGCAGACCGTGCTTGAACAAACGACGAGCCTGTCATGAAGACTCAGATGACAGCAAGCCCAGCAGTCGGCTTTCCGCTTGAGCGGATTCGTGCCGACTTTCCTATTCTTAAGCTTAAGCTCAATGGCAAGCCGCTGGTGTATCTCGATAATGCGGCTTCGAGCCAGATGCCGTATCAAGTGATCGATCGTCTGGTGCGGTATCAGAGCACGCAGCATGCCAATATTCATCGTGCCGTGCATACCCTGTCGGAGCTGGCGACCGCCGAATTTGAAGCGGCGCGCCGGACTTTGCAGCATTTCATTCACGCGCGCGAAGAACGTGAGGTGATCTTCACCAGTGGCACCACCGATGCCATCAATTTGGTGATGCATGCTTATGGCCGCAAGTTCATCGGGCCCGGCGATGAAATTATTCTGACCATGCTTGAGCATCATTCAAACATCGTGCCGTGGCAAATGTTGGCGCAAGAGAAGGGTGCGACGCTACGCGTGGTGCCGCTCAACGATGCCGGTGAGTTGCTGATTGATGCATACGAGCAGCTGTTCAATGCGCGCACCAAGTTTGTCGGCGTCACCCATGTCTCGAATGCGCTGGGCACGATTAATCCGGTCAAACAGATGATCGCTTTTGCCCATGCGCGCGGGGTGCCGGTGCTGGTAGATGGTGCCCAAGCCGTGCCGCATCTGGCGGTCGACGTACAGGATCTCGATTGCGATTTTTATGCATTTTCTGGGCACAAGCTGTGTGGTCCGACTGGAATTGGCATTTTATTCGGCAAAGCCGCGTTGCTGGAACAGATGCAGCCATTTAAGGGTGGCGGCGACATGATTTTGTCGGTCACCTTCGAGAAAACTACCTACAACACGATTCCGTATAAATTCGAGGCCGGCACACCACCGATCGCCGCGGCGATCGGGCTTGCTGCTGCGGTTGATTATCTGTCGGCAATCGGGATGGCGGCGATTGCCGCGCATGAATTGGCGCTGCTGGATTACGCTACCGCGCAGATGCGTGAGATTCCCGGTGTGCAACTGATCGGCACCGCTGCGCATAAGGCCGCCGTGCTCTCGTTCGTGCTCGACGGGGTGCATCCGCACGATATTGGCAGCTTGCTCAATGTGGAAGGCGTGGCAGTACGTACCGGCCATCATTGCGCGCAGCCGCTGATGCAGCGTTTTAAAGTACCGGCGACGGCGCGCGCTTCATTTGCGTTTTACAACAGCATGGCAGAAGTTGATGCCTTGATCGCCGGCATTCACGCCGTGCAGAAAGTGTTTGTCTCATGACTGATCCCAGAGCGCTGTATCAAGAGCTGATTCTTGAGCACAATAAGAAGCCCCGCAATTACGGTAGGCTGGCCTGTCGCAGCCACCATGCCGTGGGCCACAATCCTTTGTGCGGCGATCATATCGATGTTGAACTCGATATGGGCAAAGAGCCGGGCTGTGAGCTGGCGGGCGGGTGTATCGAAGGCATCGCGTTTGAGGGGGCTGCCTGCGCGATTTGTCAGTCGTCGGCATCGATGATGACGCTGGCTGTTAAAGGCAAGACGCGTAGCGAGGCCGAAATCGTCATTGCTGAGTTTCTCGCCATGGCGACCGGCAAGCTTGCCTTGGCCGATGCCCCTCATCTGGGTCGGCTGCGGGTATTTTCCGGCATCCGCGATCTGCCGGTGCGTGTCAAATGCGCGATTCTGCCGTGGCACACATTGCATGCCGCGCTCAATGCCAAAGCGTGTAGTGAGGATGATTCTGGAGAGGATGGCTTAGCCACTGCCACCACCGAGGCGCGGTCATGAAATTATATTTAAGGAATGAGCATGCCGAAAATTGCTGAAATTGACGATACCCCGAATCCGAATGCGGTGAAGTTTACGCTCTACGAGCCGCTGAGCTGGGGCATTCCACACTCTTATGAGAATGCCGCGCAAGCGCAGGACGATGCGCTTGCGCGTGCCTTGTTTGAGATCGAACACGTGAAGAATGTGTTTTACGTCGACCGCTGGCTTACCGTCACCCAAGACGGCGATGCTGACTGGCCAGAGTTAGTTCGTTTGATTGCATTGCCCTTGCGTGCGGCACCGGCGGCGGCAGCGCAATCGGTCGCCACGCTGGCGGCAGCAAACCAAGCGATGCAAGATCTCAGTGCCGAAGATCAGCGGCGTTTGGAGCAGATCAATGCCTTACTCGATGAGCAAATCCGCCCCTCGCTACAAGGCGATGGCGGTGATCTGCATGTGATTGGTTTGGCGGGCAATTATTTGAGCATCCATTACCAGGGGGCTTGTGGCACTTGTCCGAGTTCGATCTCGGGTACCCTCAAAGGCATAGAAAATCTGCTGCGGGTCATCGCGCCGGAGATTGTGGTGTTGGCGGTGTAAAGGCTTGAGCATTGGGTCAATAGTGAACCACAAGCAAACAAACAAAGAAGTCAGCGAGCGAGGACACATATAACATGAGTACGGAAACCATTACATTTAGAAATGTTGTCTCTGAATTGCCCTATCCAAGTCAGAGTCATCGGCCCGACCAGCAAAGAGACGCGCAGAAGACCAAGCGCGAGTATATAGGTTCTGAAGACCGATTGCCAAAGCCCTCCTGGATACGCGCCAAGGCGGCTTTATCGAGCGGCCGTTATAACGACATCAAGGAAATCGTGCGGTCGAATGCTTTGGTGACAGTGTGTTCGGAAGCATCCTGCCCGAATATCGGCGAATGTTGGAGTAAAGGCACGGCGACCTTCATGATCATGGGGGATAAATGCACGCGGCGCTGTCGGTTTTGTCATGTCAGTACCGGTCGCCCCGATGCACTTGATGCCAATGAACCTGAGCGGCTGGCCAAAACGATTGCTTTAATGAAGCTCAATTACGTCGTCATTACCTCGGTTGATCGCGATGATTTAGCCGATGGCGGTGCCAGTCACTTTGTTGAATGTATTCGCCAGATACGGATGCAAGCCGCGGCCACGCGGATAGAAATTTTGACGCCTGACTTCGGTGGTCGGCTCAATCTGGCGTTGGGAATTCTCAGCGCTGCGCCGCCAGACGTGCTCAATCACAATATTGAGACCGTACCGCGTCTGTACAAGGAAGCGCGGCCCGGTGCCGATTTTCAGAACTCACTCAATCTGTTGTTTCGGTTTAAGCAAGCCCACCCAAGCATACCGACTAAATCGGGGATCATGCTAGGCCTGGGTGAGACCGATGCCGAGGTTCTGCAAGTCATGCATGACTTGCGTGCACACCAGGTCACCATGTTGACCATCGGCCAGTATCTTCAACCATCGGGTGGGCATTTGCCGGTATGCCGCTATGTCCACCCCGATGTGTTCAAAGTATTTGAGCAAGCGGCTTACCAGATGGGTTTTGTGAATGCTGCGTGCGGCCCTATGGTACGTAGTTCCTACCACGCTGATGAGCAAGCCGCTCGTGCCGGCGTAATTTAATCATATTATTTACTTGGAGTTGTATATGAATGCAATTGTTGAAATGCCGGCAGCGATCATTTTCACAGAAAATGCCGCGATGAAAGTCGCCCAAATGATTGAAGAAGAGGGTAACCCAGACTTGAAGTTACGCGTGTTTGTGCAAGGCGGTGGCTGCTCGGGTTTTCAGTATGGTTTTACCTTCGATGAGGTGGCCAATGAAGACGATACCAGCATGCTGAAAAATGGCGTGCAATTGCTGGTCGATTCTATGAGTTATCAGTACTTGGTTGGTGCAGAAATCGATTATAAGGATGACCTCGAAGGCGCACAGTTCGTCATCAAAAATCCTGCTGCGACTTCGACCTGCGGTTGTGGATCATCGTTTTCGGTTTGATAGGAATGGGAATGAGCCAGTTTTCTTTAGATAAATCAAAAATCCGCTTTCTGATGCTGGAAGGTATACATCACAATGCCATTGATGTGTTACAGCGCAATGGCTACACCAATATTGACTACTTACGCACGGCACTCGATGAAGCGGCCTTGATCGAGCAAATCCGTACGGCCCACTTTATCGGCATACGTTCGGGGACAGAGATGACTGAACGGGTGTTGCAAGCGGCCGATAAGTTGATTGCGATAGGCTGTTTTTGTATCGGAACCAATCAGGTCGACCTCGATGCAGCGATGGTGAAAGGTATTCCGGTTTTCAATGCGCCGTATTCGAATACGCGCTCGGTGGCAGAGCTGGTATTGGCTGAAACGATACTGTTGTTACGTGGCATTCCAGAAAAAAATGCCCAGCTACATCGTGGTGCTTGGTCCAAGTCTGCGCTAGGTGCATTTGAAGCGCGTGGCAAGACTTTGGGGATTGTTGGCTATGGTAATATCGGCAGTCAATTGTCGGTGCTCGCCGAATCCTTGGGCATGCAGGTGATTTACTATGATGTCATCACCAAACTGCCTATGGGTAATGCCCATCAACTCGCCAGCTTGGCTGCGCTGTTGGCGCAAGCCGATGTGGTCACGCTGCATGTGCCGGAAACGGCGGCGACTGAAAATATGATGGGTGACGCGCAATTTGCAAAGATGAAGCCCGGCAGTATTTTTATCAATGCCGCGCGCGGTAGTTGCGTCGATATTGAGGCGCTGGCTGCTGCACTCGACAGCAAGCAGATCGGTGCGGCCTCGATCGATGTTTTTCCGCAAGAGCCGAAAAGTAATGCTGACGAATTCGTCTCGCCGCTGCGGCGCTTCGATAATGTGCTGTTAACCCCGCACATCGGTGGTTCTACCTTGGAAGCGCAAGCCAATATCGGTGTGGAAGTGGCCGAGAAATTTATTCGCTACTCCGACACCGGTGCCACTTTGTCAGCCGTGAATTTCCCAGAAGTGGCGCTGCCACGCTTCTTTGGTAAGCATCGCTTGTTGCATATACATAAAAATATTCCCGGTGTGTTGTCGGCGATTAACCGCATTGTTGCTGAAAACGGGATCAATATCTCGGCACAAAGTTTGATGACTAAGGATGCGCTCGGCTATTTGGTGATGGATGTCGATGTCGACTGTTCGGCGCTGGGTTTGCACAAGTTGTTGGAAATTGAGGGGACGATTTCGGCCCGCGTAGTGTATTAAATAATTGCTTCGTCGTCGCGTCGCGGAGAATTACATCAAAGCACAAATAGCGACATGGGCGTATATTAAAAGGCAGGCGCATTATGTTACCAGCCTGTCATTTCTTCTATATTCCTCAGTTATTCCTCACATTTTCCAGGAGAACCTATGAGCGATTCTTACTCCACCCGCGACACGCTCAGTGTCAACGGCAACGATTACATCATCTTCAGTTTAGCAAAACTCGGCCAGCACTTCGACTTGGCACGATTGCCGTTTTCGCTGAAGATTTTATTGGAAAACCTGCTACGCTGCGAAGATGGCGTGTCGGTTAGCAAGGCCTCGATTACGGCTGTTGCTCAATGGCAGGCAAGCGAGCAGCCAAGTACGGAAATCGCCTTTATGCCGGCGCGCGTGGTGCTGCAAGATTTCACTGGCGTGCCTTGCATTGTCGATTTCGCGGCGATGCGCGATGCGGTGGTCAAGCTCGGTGGTTCAGCCAGCAATATCAACCCCTTGATTCCTTCCGAGCTCGTGATTGATCACTCCGTACAGGTCGATTCCTTTGGTCAGTCGAACTCGCGCGAAATCAACGCGCAAATTGAATTTGCCCGCAATGGTGAGCGCTACAGTTTTTTACGTTGGGGCCAGAAGGCCTTCACTAATTTTAAGGTGGTGCCACCGAATACAGGCATTGTGCATCAGGTGAACCTCGAACATCTTGCGCGCGTCGTGATGGAACGGACGATTGATGGTGTGAAGTATGCGTTCCCCGACACGCTGTTCGGAACCGATTCACACACGACCATGATCAATGGTTTGGGGGTGCTGGGTTGGGGAGTCGGGGGCATCGAAGCCGAAGCTGCCATGCTCGGTCAGCCGAGTTCTATGTTGATCCCTCAGGTAGTCGGTTTCAAGCTCAGCGGTCAATTGCCTGAAGGTGCAACCGCGACGGACTTGGTGCTGAGCGTGACGCAAATGTTGCGCAGCTTTGGGGTGGTCAATAAATTCGTCGAGTTTTACGGCGATGGGCTCAAGCACTTGCCACTGGCGGACCGCGCGACTATTGCCAATATGGCTCCCGAATACGGCGCTACCTGCGGTATTTTCCCTATCGATGAGGAATCTTTAAGGTATCTGCGTTTGTCTGGGCGCAGCGAGGAACAGATCGCCTTAGTCGAAGCTTATGCTAAGGCGCAAGGCCTTTGGCCGACTGGTGTGGAAGCCATTTATAGCGATACGTTGCATTTGGATATGAGCACGGTCTTGCCTTCGCTGGCAGGACCGAAACGACCGCAGGATAAGGTGCTGTTGTCGGACATGCAGCATAATTACCAGACGAACTTGCTCGATTTCATCGCCCACCGCAAGCTGGATCAAGAATCTGTGCAACGCTTTGAAGATGAGGGTGGTGACACCGCCGTCGAGCGTCAGGCCGTCGTCCCCGCGTCGGAGCAGGCTTTGATAACAAGCCAGGATGCCAGTCTGCAGGATGGCGCGGTGGTGATTGCCGCGATCACCTCGTGTACCAATACTTCCAATCCTGCGGTGATGATCGCCGCTGGGCTGGTCGCGCGCAATGCCAGGGCCAAGGGTTTGCGGGTGGCAGCGTGGGTGAAGACATCCATGGCACCAGGGTCGCTGGTGGTGACCGATTATTTGAAAAAAGCCGGTCTCCTTGCTGACTTGGAGGAACTTGGCTTTTTCATCGTCGGTTATGGCTGTACCACCTGTATTGGTAATTCCGGGCCTTTGCCGGACGACGTGTCGCGGCATATCGCCAGCCAAGATTTGGTGGTCGCGGCCGTATTGTCCGGTAACCGCAACTTTGAAGGGCGCGTGCATCCGGAAGTGAAAATGAATTATCTTGCCTCGCCACCTCTTGTGGTCGCCTACGCACTGGCCGGTACGGTGAATATCGACTTGACGCGCGAGTCGCTAGGCAAGGGCAGCGACGGTAAACCGGTGTATCTGCATGACATTTGGCCATCGAACAAGGAAATTGGTGATTTGATCGCGCGCAGCCTCAGCCCGGACATGTTTACTCGTAACTATGCCAATGTGTTCGCCGGCGACCAGCGCTGGAACCAGATCAGCTCGCCAGATGGGGAGGCATTCACTTGGGATGAGGCCTCAAGTTACATTAAGAAACCGCCTTACTTCGAGGGCATGCAGATGGACATCGGTCGCATCGACGATATCCATGGCGCGCGTCTGCTCGGCCTGTTTGGCGATTCGATTACCACCGACCATATTTCTCCGGCCGGCAACATCAAGGCCGACTCGCCCTCAGGTCGCTTTCTGCAATCGCGTGGGGTATTACCGGCGGATTTCAACTCCTACGGTTCGCGTCGTGGCAACGACGACGTGATGGTGCGCGGTACTTTCGCCAATATCCGCATCAAAAACCTGATGATGAACGGTGAGGAGGGCGGTAATACGATTCATTATCCGTCGCAAGAAAAACTCGCCATTTACGATGCGGCAATGAAATATCAGGCTGAGGGGGTGCCACTGGTGGTGGTGGCCGGGAAGGAATATGGCACTGGCTCATCGCGCGATTGGGCTGCCAAAGGCACCTTGCTGCTGGGAGTGAAGGCCGTGATCGCCGAGAGCTTCGAGCGCATCCATCGTTCCAACTTGGTCGGCATGGGCGTGTTGCCGCTGCAATTTATGGCCGGCCAGAGCGCCGTCTCACTCGGTTTGAGCGGCGATGAGTTATTCGATATCACCGGTCTGCGCGATGGTAGTAGCCAGCTCGTTGAGGTCCGTGCCAGCGGCAGTAGCGGTCGCGTGCTGTCCTTCCAGGCGCAGGTGTTATTGATCACACCCAAGGAAGTCGAGTATTTCCGCCACGGCGGTATTCTGCATTATGTGCTGCGCCAGTTGGCATCCAGAACGGCCGCATAATTGAGCCGGGGATGGATTGACTGCGCGTTTGCTTGCTCGCGACATGGCGTACATGTCGCGGCCTCTGCGTTTTTTGCTGATACGCCTACAAACACTTTTTCGCTGCTTTCAATGTTCGTTGGCGAACAGAAATGTTTGTTTTGCATAGTGCAATATGGTTTATCGGAATGATCCGGTGATCTGCTGGGCGTGTTTATCCAGCCTGACCTCACTCTCACGGGAAGAAAAATGAAAAAATTATTTGCTATGGTATTGATGTGTTCGATGACATGGTCTGCCGCCGTATTGGCAGCGAGCAGCGCAGCGTCGGCGACTTACAAAGCGGCCAACGAATCTGCCGAAAACGATTATAAAACGGCCAGCGCTAAGTGTAGTGCAATGACTGATAATTCCAAAGATGTCTGTATTGCTGAGGCGAAAGCGTCGGCGATACAGAGCAAAGCCAATGCCAAGGCTGAGTTGACAAATACGCCCGCTACCCGCACCAGCGCTGCCAAGGAAATTGCCCTGGCCGACTATGAAGTGGCGAAACTGCTTTGTGCCAGCCCAGCCGGGAGTGATCAAGATACGTGTATTGAAAAGGCCAATGCCGACAAAATTATAGCGATTGGCAACGCCAGCGCCAATACCAAAGTGAGCGCGGGGCAGCCCCAAGCCAAGAGCGGCAAGGCGGATGCCCGTTATCAAGCTGCGATAGAAAAATGCGATGCGCTCGTTGATGCCGCTAAAGATATGTGCATCTCTGCTGCGAAAGAAAAATTTAATAAAATGTAATGTTTGGCCAGATGCCTTTGACCGAGTAATCGGTCTGGGCATCATTTTTATTTGAGGCAACTATGTCTATCTTGAACTTTGAACACAGCAGACGGGCGCTGATTGCCGACTTTGTTTTTTACGCTGCCAGTATCCCGGCACTGCTGCTTCTTTTATGGCTGGCTTGTCCGGCGACAGCAAGGCTAACTGCATTGCTCTTGCTGGTGCTTGGTTTGCTCGCAGCGAGTGCGATTGAATATGGCATTCATCGTTATATTTTGCATGGTGTCGCGCCCTTCAGCGATTGGCACAAGCAACACCATGCCCGACCACAAGCGCGTATAGGAACACCGACCGTCGTCAGTGCCTTATTGATTTACTTGTTGGTGTTTTGTCCGGCACTCATGTTTTTGCCGTTTTTCCAAGCGCTTGCACTGACGCTGGGTGGTGTGATTGCTTATTTTGTATATATCGTGACCCACCATGCGACCCATCATTGGCATGGCAGCAGCCGTTGGCTACGAACTAGAAAACGTTGGCATGCACTGCACCACGGTGCCTACTCCGAACGCTGTTATGGCGTCAGTAGTGCGCTATGGGATCATCTGCTCGGTAGCGTGCCGCCGGCCCGCGTTAGAAAGTAGACGACGCGAGTGGCATTAAGTTGTGCTTGCGCCACAGAACGCAAAATAGCCAGCAAGTGCCGTAGCGCTTGCTGGCTATTTGATGGCGCTAACCTAGCGCCGCCAACTCCGTGCTAGATCAGCGTTTGATAGGCGTGATCTTGGTTCCCTCGATGCTGATGCTGGCCATCAAACCCGATTGATCGAAAATGTATGCATAGGAATCGTCTTGTAAGCTGGAGGTAGACAGATTCTTTGCCACACCTTCATTCATTAATACCATGCTCGGCCCGACGCCCACTTCCCAGCCGTGGGTAGCGCGTAAGCTCTGTTCGACTTTTTCACTCATCAAAAATACCACGTAGCCGTATGATTGTGCCCCGGCCTGCCATCCCCAAGAGGCGGAGGTCGCATTGAAGTATTCGTTGGCATGCCCGGATTTGATCAGCACGCCTTCACCATAGCTGCCACCAAGAACCAGTCCGGCCTTGATGATTTTAGGGAAAACTAAAATGGCACGGGCCTTCTTAGACAAGGTCTCGGCAGTGGGGTTGCTTTTATATAGAAGCTGCAGCGATTCTTTCGCTTCGCGATCGAGATCGACACCCGTTGCTGCACTGGCCTGCTGCATGACGCCGGCGAGAAAAATGCTGAAAAATATCAGGCTTGCCGACTTATAGATGCGGCGCAGATTGTTGTTCATTGCAGTACTCCTTGAATAGTTGATGATGGGTGAATTTTGCGGTATGCCGAAGCGGTTTGTCGGCGCACAAGCTATCTTGAGGTATCGCACAAATCTGTTCTGTGCGCTGGCGAACACAGCGGCCTTTTTACTGCTTGGCGCGCTTCCCTAGGGCCTGTTGATATTGAGCTGTACCTGATGTCGTTGTCGGTCATTCTGTAACTCGATGAATAAATTCTCCGACAACACACCGTCGATATACAAGCTCGGTTTGCTGTCAGGCGAGTTCAGGGTGTGGATGTCAATCAGATAGTCTGTCTCCAAATAGCGATATTGTAACTGATACGAGTCCCACTCGGCCGGCAGGCAGGGGGTAATGCTGAGTTGCTGGCCATGACGCTGCAGGCCCAGCAAAGACTCCGTGATCAGTCGGTACATCCAGCCGGCAGAACCGGTGTACCAAGTCCAGCCGCCGCGGCCGACGTGCGGGGCGACGGCATACACGTCGGCAGCAATGACATAGGGTTCTACTTTGTAGCGCGAGATTTTTTCACTGGTATTGCTGTGATTAATAGGATTGATGATGTCGAACGCTTCCCAGGCATGACGGGCGTTCCCCATCTTGGCAAAAGCCATGGCTGCCCAGATTGCCGCATGGGTGTATTGCCCGCCGTTTTCTCTGACGCCGGGAACGTAGCCGCGAATGTAGCCGGGATTATTTTCTGCTTGATCAAACGGCGGGTCGAGCAACTGAATGATGCCAGTCGATGGTTTGACCAGTCGTTGATGCAGCGATTCCATACCCTTAAGCGCATGCTGACGATCGCCGGCACCGGACAGGATGGCCCAGCTTTGCGAGATCGAATCGATCTGGCATTCGCTGTTGAGCGCCGATCCCAAGGGGCTGCCATCGTCGAAGTAGGCGCGGCGATACCAGGCACCATCCCACGCTGCGGTATCGATATGTTGCCCAATCAGTTGCGCTTGTTCGCGGCAATGCGTGGCGTAGCTGATATCGTCGCTAGCTAGCGCCAGTTCTGAGAATTTGATTAACACCTCGTATAAAAAGAAAGCCAGCCAAACGCTTTCGCCTTGGCCAAGGTGGCCGACTTGGTCCATGCCATCGTTCCAGTCGCACGAGCCCATCAGGGGCAGGCCGTGTTGGCCGAAGCGCAGGCCGTGTTCGATCGCTTGCATACAATGCTCGTACAGGGTGCCAGATCGAGCCGAACGATGCGGCAGATCGTAGTAGGAATCTTCGGCCGGGTTGACCTCGCGCCCTTCGATATACGGAATGATGGTTTGCAGGATGTCGATGTCACCGGTATTGCTGACATAACGTGCGACCGCCAGTGGTAACCATAAATAATCATCCGAGCAATGGGTACGCACGCCTCTTTCGGTCGGTGGATGCCACCAATGTTGAACGTCGCCTTCAATAAATTGGTGTGCCGCGCAGCGCAAGATCTGTTGTTTGGCCATCTCATGTCCGGTGTGCGCTAATGCCATCGTATCTTGTAACTGATCGCGAAAGCCAAATGCGCCGCCCGATTGATAATAGCCGCTGCGTGCCCACAAGCGGCAAGCAATGGTTTGGTACAGTAACCAACCGTTGGCTAAAATATTCAATCCAGAGTCAGGCGTGTTGACCTGAACGGTGCCCAGCGTCGTGCGCCAATAGTGTTCGGTGTCGCGCCACGCAGTTTGTGCGGCTGTGGCGTTTCTATGGCGCAAAATCAACTCTTTCGCGCTGCTTGATTTCTGCTCGGCCACGCCGAGGATAAAAACCAAGGTACGTTCTTGTTCGGGTTTCAGTTTGAAGCCAACTTGTAGCGCGGCACAGGGGTCGAGGCCGGCCCCCAATTTGCCCGACAGGTGGCTTCTGTTCATGGCTGCAGGCTCTTGCAATGTACCGTTGCGGCCGATAAATTCGTTACGATCGGCAGTGACGGTACAGGACGTTTGATCAACGCAAAAGAAGGCGGTGCGGCCGGTAAAGTCGGTATTGTAGGGATTGCGGGCGCAAATGCCATTGCCATCCACGGCGATTTCAGTGACGATGTGCATGGCTGATTTGCTACGCAAATCACCGAGCACCCACTCGACATAGCCGGTGACGGACAAGCTTCTGTGCTGGTCGGAGCGATTGGCAATGTGCAGTACCGCATATTTGATCGGGGCGGTTTGATCGACGAATACGCTGAGTTCAGAAGCGATGCCGTCTTCGGTATGACTGAATATGCTGTAACCGAAACCATGGCGGGTGTGGTAGTCGCCTTTGCCGCTGCAGGGTAGGGCAGTCGGTGACCAATATTGCCCGGTTTCTTCATCGCGGATGTAAAAGGCTTCGCCGCTGCTGTCGCTGACCGGATCGTTATGCCACGGCGAGAGCCGGAATTCATGCGCATTTTCCGACCAGGTATAGGCTTGACCGCTTTCCGAGACGACGCTGCCGAAGACAGGGTTGGCCAGCACATTTACCCATGGTGCCGGGGTGCGCTGTTTGGCATTCGTGGTAATCAGGTATTCTCTGCCATCGGTAGAAAAACCGCCGGTACCATTATCAAATTGACGTGATGCAGCGGCCAAGCTCGGTAATGCGCCCGCTTTGGAATAATAGCTGTGTCGTTTTTTGAGCGGAATGAACTCTTTCAGACGGAGGTCGCCGAGGTCGCGCCGGTTCAATTGATCAACCAGACTACCGCGCTGATCGTTGAGGATGATGCGGGCAACCGATTGAAACAGAATTCTGTCTTCATGAGAAATTTGCTCGGCGGCGCGCACATAGATGCCACCCGGTTTTTCCAGCGCATGTGAACCGATCACGGAGGAGATTAAACCGACAATTTGGTCTTGCAAGATTTGTCGGTAGCTGGCGTGGTCTTCATTCCAAATCACCAAGTCGACGGCCACGCCGCGCGATTGCCAATAGGCATGCGCTTGTATTAACTGGCGGGCCAGCTCAATATGCTCTTGATCGCTGATTTGTAGCAGGACGATAGGTAAGTCACCGGAGATGGCGTAGCTCCACAGTGCAGATTGACCACGATAATTTTGCATTAAAATATCCTGGGTTGCACGCATCAACGGATTGACGTAAATCAGCGAATTGGCCAGGCGTGCATACAATTGCGCATCTTTTTCGCTGATATTTAATTGCCGCAAGACAACCTGGCTATGTGTCGAAGAAAGTTCAATCACGCGGTCAGCCAGATGCTGATCGCGATATTTTTCAATCAGGGTCAGGCATTGTTCGCGTGTGTCCGCGATCCCGGTGACCAGATCGAGGGTGACGCTCTGCTCTGGTGCCAAGGAAATCCGATAGCGGATGGCGACGATAGGGTCGAGCACCGAGCCCGCGCTGTTCGACAAGGCACCGGGATGATGCATCGCCTCGGGGGAGACGCAGGTATTGCCGCGGCCAATAAATTGCATGCGGTCGGTTTCATATGACACCTCATCGGCGTCGGCGCCGTGCAGCGCCATCAAATGGAACATGGTCGGCACTTTTTCATCCACCGAGCGCGCCCGGCGTACGCATAAAATGGCGCTGTGATCGGGCAGAATTTCCGTTTGTACAAACAATTTACTGAAGGCCGGGTGCATGCTGTCGGCGGAAGGCGGTGCCAGTGCAACTTCGGCGTAACTGGTTAATTCTATCGTGCGTGGTCGGCCCGAGCGGTTGACGATGTGAGTACGGCGCAATTCGATATCGTCTTCCGGTGACACCACGATTTCCGTGTGTAAATCGAGTTGTTTGTCGCGCCGGCGGAATTCGGCCCGGCCCTCAGAAAATACCGCTGTATAGTCAGGCGTCGTGACCAGTGAAGGTTGTAAGGCCGTTGACCAGAAACTGCCCGTTTCACAGTCTCGGACGTAGCAAAAACTGCCCCAGTTGTCGCGCGTGCCATCCTCATTCCAACGCGTCAAGGCGAGCTCATTCCAACGGCTATAGCTACCGCCGGAACTGCTTACCATCAGGTGGTAACGGCCATTCGAGAGCAACTGAACTTCCGGTGTTTTCGAGTTCGACAGCGACAGAATACGCAGCGGTGTCTCCTGCTCCTTCGTACTGCTGCGTATATCGGCCAGCTCGCTTGTGTTGGCGTAGTTGGCGCTGATTTGTGGCACACGTTCATATAACAGAGGGGTGGCGGCTTTGAATAAGGCATCGGCCTCAAAACGTTTTTGCAGTGGTTTGTCTAATAGTAGGTAGGCGAGCGCCAGCAATCCCATACCTTGATGATGGACCATGAAGGAACGGATCAGTACGTGCGTTTGCCCGCGTGGCAAACGAACCGGCGTATAGTCAATGGCTTCAAAGAAACCGAATTGCCCTTCAAAGCCCAGTTCGGACAGTCTTTGCAAGTTATCGCATGCTGCTTCGGGCGTAACCATCAAGGCCATCATCGAGGCATACGGTGCAATTACCAGGTCGTCTCCCAAACCGCGCTTGTAGCCGAGCCCCGGTACGCCGAAGGCGCGGTACTGATAGTTCAGATTGGTGTCGAAGGCGTTATAGCCTGATTCGGATATGCCCCAAGGCACGCCGCGTTGTTGACCGTATTGAATTTGTCTTTGTACCGTTGAATGATAGGTTTGCTCCAACAAGGTGTGGGGAAAACTGGGCATGATCAGCAAGGGCATCAGGTATTCAAACATCGAACCGCTCCAGGACAGCAAGATCGGTTCGCCGCCGGCGATGGTCAGTTGACGTCCCAACGCAAACCAGCTTTCCTGCGGGAGTTGCCCTTGCGCGATGCCGACAAATGCGGCAAGCCTTGCTTCTGACGCCAACAGGTCATAGCTGCCAGCATCGCAACGACGTTCGTCGAGGTTGTAGCCGATTGATAAGAGATGGGTGGTCTGGTCGTAGAGAAAGTTGTATTGAGCCAAGCTGAAGTCAATCGCTTGTTTGGCCAAGCTGTTGATATCAGTGATTCTTTGCGTGGCATGATCTATGCTCGCTCGCAACAGTACTCCCACCTCGCCATCGGGAAACTCTTCCTGCTTGAGCTCGGCGAGTTGGCGCAGCGTAGGGATTGCGGCCAACTGTGGAAACTGTTCCAACCACGCCTGATCTGCCGATGCGCGTATCCACGGCATCATCTGTTCGATCTCGGCTAAGTGCGCACGGCACTGCCCTGACAGGGCATCAATCCAGATCTTACTGGGCGAGTCGGCGCTACTTTCGTGCTCTGCCTGAAATTGTCCAATCACATAGCTGAGGTAGCTGATGCCCTGATAACTGCTGCTGACGCTGCCAGGTGGCAGGCGGTAAAGCTGATTGATCTCGTCACCGATATGGCGCAAACTGGCCGGTGCCGGTTCCGGTTCAAGTTCTTTCCAGGTCAGGTAAGTGATGCGCAAGCCTTCAAATAAACGCGCCGGCAGGATGGGGCGATCGATCAGCTCCAATAAGCCGGATTTCAACGTCATTAAATGCGCACTAAAATTTCCGCTGTCGACCGTCGATATATATCTGGGTTGGAGCGGGGCGAGCGTGCGTGTATCGTACCAATTAAAATAATGCCCCTGATAACGCTCCATTTTTTCCAGGCTGGAGAAGGTGTCGCCTGTGCGGCTAAGCAATTGTCCGGTAGTGATGTAGGCGAAATCGTAGGCGATTAAGTTCGCTGACAGCGATAAACCGATATTGGTTGGCGAGGTGCGATGGGCGATGACCGAGACCGGATGCTGTTGCACATTATCGGGTGGCAGCCAGTGATCTTCCGGGCCAACATGGGTTTCAAAAAATAACCAAGTTTTGCGCGAAAGTCGGTTCAAAAACAGCGTTTGGTCTAATGACAGCTCTTTGACTTGACGCACTCTCGGTAAGCTGATCAGGTAGGCAATCCATGGCGAAGCGAACCAGCAGAGTAAGAGCGCGAACGAGGGCGTCATGCTGCTTGCCGAAAATTGCGCCATATATATCAACAGCATGGCGGCGAACAACGGGGCGATCCACATGCGCCGCAAGGTAAAGATAAAGCTGTGGCGGGTCCTTGCGTTTTCTATGCTCGAAGGATTCCATTCGAGCAGGCGACGATGCGATAGCGCGAGGCGCCAGTGCGTACGGATGATGGCATCGCCATACACCCATGCTTCATAGGGCAAAAAGCATAGGTGCAGAAAAACATGGCTCAGTTGCAGCTTCGCGCTGCCGAATACAGAGCGGATATGCTGCTTGAGTTGTAAATCTTTCGGTTTGCTGAGTAACTGCAGGGCCAGTGCCAGCAGCGGTGGCAGCAAGAGTAAGGCCACTGCCGCCGCAGTCCAACGCCACGCCTGTGGTGCCAGAGCAAGGCTCAGCCAACTGCTCGCCAAGAACACGAGATAGGCAAGCGGCACCAGGCTGCGGCGCAGGTTATCGAATAGTTTCCAGCGTGATAGTGCTGACAGGGGGTTGGTGCAACGGCTGGTTTTTCCTGTTGTGGCGTCGGTCGTGCCGGGAACTTGGGGGAGTAACCAAGAGGCGAGTTGCCAGTCGCCACGCACCCAGCGTTGACGTCGGCGCATATCGCTCAGGTAGCTGCTTGGGTAGGGCTCGCTGAGCGTGGCATCGCTGAGCAAACCCGCGCGCGCATAACAACCTTCCAGCAGATCATGGCTTAAGATCCGGTTTTCCGGCATTCTGGCATGTAATGCGCCTTCGAAGGCGTCGATGTCGTAAATGCCTTTGCCGATAAAAGAACCTTCGGCAAAGATATCTTGATACACGTCGGAGACGCTGCGTGTGTAGGGATCCATGCCGACCTCCCCACCGTACAATAATTCATAGTGCGATGCGGCAGACGAGGGTACGCCGACGGCTATGCGCGGCTGCAATATCCCGTAGCCTTCGGTGACCAGCAGGCGTTGTGCGTCGAATTGCGGCCGGTTCAAGATATGCGTCATCGTCGCGATGAAGATCGATGCCGCTTCGCGCGGCAATTCGGTATCGGTATCGAGCGTAATGACATATTTTGTTAGCCCAAGCCCACTGGTATCGCCGGCGATAAAAGAAAATGCGCAAGGCGCGACATCGCGTAGAAAATTGTTCAGGGCGTTTAATTTTCCGCGTTTTCGTTCAAACGACATCCACCTGTTTTCGCTCGGATTCCAGAGGCGGGCACGATGCAGTAGTATAAAAAAGCTACCGTCAGCGCGCGGGTATTTCCGGTTCAAGTTGTCGATGTTGCGTTTGGCGTGTTGTTGCAAGTCTTCATCTGTACTCAGCACTTCTTGATCGGCATCAGCGAAGTCGCTCAGCAGACAAAAGCGCAGATGCTCGTCGCGATTTGCCAAGAAACGTACTTCCATGGCATCGCTCAGTTGATCGATATTATCCTTGCTCGTCAAAATGGTGGCGACCACAACCAAGCTGCTGGATTCTGCCGGTATGCCCTGAGAAAAATCCATGCGCGGCAAAGCTTGCGGGCTAGCCATCAGTGTGACCAGCCAATTGACTAATTCCAAGGCGAACTGACTGCACATCAACAAGGTACAACTGGCCAGCACAATCAGTAGCATGAGGTGGGATGGCCCATCGAGTGCACTACGCAGTATCAAGGTCGCGGCACTCAGAGTGAGTAGAGCGATGGTGCCTATGTACAAGGGAAATGCTTGCTGCTTGATGTAACGACAGATTTTTTTCCTCATCGATACGCGGGCTTCAAGCGTTTGTTCCAGTTGCGCTACTCCAGCGTCGATCAGAAAGTAGCCGAGATGCGCCTGACGGTGCTGCTCACCATTTTGCGCTACGGCATTGAAGGCAAGTTGAATCGCGTTGTTGGCCACATCGGTTTCGGCAAAGCGGCTGTTCTTGGCAATTTTTTCGATCACGTGGCGATATCTGTCGCGCGTGGCGAAATCCATATGCTTATATACTTGCGCCGGGTCTTGCCGCAGGATACTTTCGACCGCACTCATACTTTCGACGAATTCGCGCCAGTCCATGGTCGACAAGAAGCGCAGACTCCCTATGCTATTGCTGATCGATAATTGATCGGCAGCCTGATTTTTCGATTCTTGTTGAATGAAGTTGTCTATCGTCTGGACTTGTTCTGCCAATCTTTGCGAGAGCCAGTTCAAGGGTAAAGTCAAGGTCGGCGCCTGCCCCTGCAGGCGGCGTACCAGTTCGGCGACGAATGAGCTGTCCAATGGAGGGTTGGAACGCGACATGTCTGCCACTAATAAGATCAGGTTGCTCGGATCTTCTTCGGCGCTCAAAATCATCGCATCGGCCCAGCTGATGGCAAGCTCGCGATGTTTGTGCGCGGTGGTGAGTCGAGTTGCCACGCGGCGTAAATTTTCAATCAGGGCGAGCCGCAACATAATTGGAATCGCCCACAACTCACCTAAGGTGAGCGTCGTAATCGATTGGTAAGCACAGGTAAAACGACGCAGATTTTCCGGATCGACCCGACCATCTCCATGTGCCACCGTTTCGAGTGCAATATCGTAGACTCTGGGGCGGGCTATGCTGCCGTCGCGCAGCAGGCGCGGTAATTCCCTGCTGTAGTGTTGTGGCAGGTGGCGTTTGGCCGTGCGTATCTGATCTTCAATCAGATAGAAATTATCGAGCAACCATGCCGCCGCCGGTGTGACCTGATTCCCTGATTGTATCGTTTCGGTCAGCAGCTTGCAGGTATTGACGATGATGGTTTCATTGTCGGATAAGCGTGACAATAAGTGATCGGCACCGCTGTCGGCGCTGAGTTGATGGCTGTTGGCCAGAATGCGGCCATGCTGCTCCATTTGTGAGGCGCTGAATAATTCTGCTCGCAGCGGCGTTTCCTCTAGAGTGCTCGGCCGCTGCGAACGCCAATCGACGCGCAGGCTCTGGCACTTGTTGCCGAGCTTGCGAAAACCATAGGACAAATATTTTTTTACTTTGATCAAGGAAGTGCCTCTTTCTTTTTCAGGAAGAGTGCAAAGCTTGATCCTTGTTGTGGCAAACCGGCACTCAGGTAAGCCTTCAGTGTAGCCAGCGGGACTTAGCGTGTCGGTGCGTTATCGCACGTAGAGAAATCAGTGCGATTGATCGTCTGGTGGGCGTTGCGCTTTGAGCTGAGCTTTGAAGTATTGCAATGAATTGACTAATGCAAGATGTAGCTTCTCCGTGCTGGAAAGCATTTTTTTCCAGCTCTCTTCCGTTGCATCCCGCATCTCGGCCAAATTTTTCTGAATGTTCTTTGATTGCTCCTCAAGGTGGTGTTTTTCTTTCAGATATTTTGCGTGTGCTGCCGTGGTTTTTTCTTCGGCTTGGTGTTCAAACTGGCTCAGCATGGTGTTGAGTGCAGTGAGCTGTTTTTGCATTTTTAAAATATATTCTTCACGTTGTTTCATGACCGGATCTCCTTGATCTGTTGAGTAAATTCTGTGGCATGGGGTCGCTTAAGCTCGTAGTGGCGCGCGGGGTAGCCAAATCAACTGAGATTGCGCTGTCAGGCACGGCAGCGAGCGCTTGATTGACTGCTATCGTCGTCGATGGCGTCATCGTGGTCGCCTCTTGTTTTTGACAAAGAAACATGACAGTACGCTTGGTAGTTGAAGGACCGTTGCTGATAGGATAATGCATGATGTACTTTCTAATAGAGAGTTCGGGTCACGAATGCACCAAGTATTTTCTATTTTGATGATCGACACTGTGCGCTTCCACACATAGGCAGTAGTATTTTTTATATGGCGGTGCCATCAAACGTGTCGCCGCCCATGTCGACGTCATTTTTATTGCATCAATTCAAGTTAATTGCATGCACTCATCATTCCGCGCGCTTGCTTTGCGAAGTAGCCGGATTTCAATCATGCCATGAGGGAACAACGGCAGTGCAACGATGTCGAATCGGCCGAGGGCGCGGCACTGCGACTCGCCCTTTTTGCCATTTTTTGGGTGGCGAAGTGTAGTCGTTTCACATCGCAATTGACCACAATCATCAAATGCGCGGCATCGATATGCTGAGCCGGCATTGTATGTCGGCTCAACATTACTGCGCTTCGCTTTGGTGATTGCATAATATTGAGGCACTAAAGGAAAATACCTGGTATGAGAATATTTTTATTTGGAAAAAGAAAGCTGGCGGTTTTGATTGCCATCGCCCTCTGTAGTTTGAGTGTTTCGGCCATGGAACAAGCTGGAGCTGGCAGCAATTCTGCAGCGCCTGTGGCCGCCTTGGATCTGAGCATCTTGCGACAACAGGCCGTGGAGTCCAATCCCTATGGCGCTGAATTTTCGTATGCGAAAGAGTTCAAGCAGCTCAATCTGCAGAGCGTGAAACAGGATATCGCCAAGGTACTGACGACGTCCCAGCCATGGTGGCCAGCTGACTATGGAACTTACGGGCCATTCTTCATCCGGATGGCATGGCATAGTGCCGGCGTGTATCGCCTGTTCGATGGCCGAGGCGGAGCATCTGGCGGGCAACAGCGCTTTGATCCGCTGAACAGCTGGGCCGATAATGTGAACTTGGATAAGGCGCGACGTTTGCTGTGGCCAGTCAAAAAGAAATACGGCCGTGCGCTGTCTTGGGGCGATTTGATGGTGTTGGCCGGCAATGTCTCTCTGGAACAAATGGGATTCAAAACCTATGGCTTCGGTGGCGGTAGAGAAGATGATTGGGAGCCGGTGAAGATGGATTGGGGACCGGAAAAGAAAGCGCTGGCCGATGAACGGCATGACCAGAGCGGCACTTTGAAAAAACCTTATGCGGCAACGCAGATGGGTTTGATTTACGTCAATCCGGAAGGCCCGAATGGCAATCCCGACCCATTGCTGGCAGCCAAAGAGATCCGCGAAACTTTCGCCCGCATGGGCATGAATGATGAAGAGACGGTCGCGCTGATCGCCGGTGGTCATACTTTTGGGAAAGCACACGGTAAACACAAGCCAGAAACCTGCGTGAAAGCACCACCGAGCGAGGCCACGCTGCAAGAGCAGGGCTTGGGTTGGAACAATGTCTGTGGCACCGGCAAAGGGGTAGACACGGTATCGAGCGGTTTGGAAGGGGCATGGACCACGAATCCGACCAAATGGACGCATGAATATTTTGCTTTGCTTTATGCTTTCGATTGGGAGAAGACCACCAGTCCGGCTGGCGCGATACAGTGGAAGCCGAAAAACGGGCTGGGTGCGAATACGGTTCCCGATGCACATGATCCTGGCATCAAGCATGCGCCGATGATGTTTACCACCGATCTGGCGTTGAAACTCGATCCTGCGTATCACGCTATTTCAAAAAACTTCATGGACAACCCGAAAGCCTATGAGTTGGCGTTTGCCAAGGCATGGTTTAAGTTAACTCACCGGGATATGGGGCCGAAGGTGCGCTATTTGGGCGCGGATGTGCCGGCTGGCGATTTGATTTGGCAAGATCCACTGCCTGAGCGCGACTACCAATTGGCCGATGCCAACGATATCCAGAATTTGAAAGCCCGTATCTTACAGGCAGGTATTCCGACCAAAGACTTGATCAAAGCGGCTTGGGCATCGGCCGCTAGCTTCCGTGCAACTGATCGGCGCGGTGGTGCCGATGGGGCGCGCGTACGACTGTTGCCTCAGCGCGAATGGCAAGTCAATGACCCCACCGCCTTGGCCGCAGTGATCACGCAATTGGAAAGCATTAAAAACCAATTTGATAAAGACCAAAGCAAGAGCGGCAAGAAAATTTCTTTGGCCGATATGATCGTGCTCGGCGGGACAGTGGCTATTGAGCAATCTGCCAAGGCGGCTGGTACGCAGGTGCAAGTGCCGTTTCGTCAGGGCCGCGTCGATGCCGATCAGAGTCAAACCGATCTCACTTCCTTTGCGGCTTTAAAACCGACTGCCGATGGTTTTCGCAACTATTACAGTCAGGAAAATACCAAGTCGCCGGTGGCCATGTTGATCGACAAGGCCAGCACGCTGAACTTATCGGTGCCGGAAATGACGGTGTTGGTCGGTGGCTTACGTGCCCTCGATGCCAATACCAACGGTGCGAAAACCGGTGTGCTGACTACGCGCGCGGGGATGTTGACGAACGATTTTTTCGTCAACCTGCTCGATATGTCAACGAAATGGGTGCCCGCGGCCGGGATGGCCGATGTGTATGAAGGGTATGATCTCAACAGCAAAAAAGTCAAATGGACTGCAAGCTCGGTCGATTTGATTTTTGCTTCCAATCCTGAGTTACGTGCTGTTGTGGAAGTGTATGCGGCCGACGATGCGAAAGAAAAATTCGTGCGTGATTTTGTCAGTGCCTGGACCAAGGTGATGAATGAGGATAGTTTCGGTCGTTTTTAAACACTGTTACGACGTGATATAACTCGTCAATCCTGCCGCTCAGTTTGCCCTGAGCGGCATTTTTTTTGCGCCGTCTCGCTGATTTAATTGGGCAGCCAAGCCAGCGTATAGAGTCGCTCGCTATTGCCAAACGATTTTTTTAACTGCGCACGCACGCCTGGAAATTGCTGATAAATGTCGAACAACTTAACGGATCGTCGTAAGCGATGATGGAACGACTCTGGAAGGGGTTTGCATTCCCTCCCATCGGGTCGCTCCTGCGTCGCTCACCGGCCTGAAGAGGCTGTCGCAAAAGGGTTTTCAGTCTGCATCATTACCCCAGCCGCCCGTAACGTCGTTCCTGCGCGCTTTTGGCAGGAATCCAGCGGCGTTCGTGGTTAACTGAAAATGCCAGAAGTTGTGGAATTTTCAGTGTAAAAAACGACACTAGGTTCCCGCCAAAAGCACGCGGGAATGACGAGGTATACGGTGTTTCAGGTGTAAGAAAAGCGTCCATCAGGCTTTTGCGACAGCCTCTGAAGGCCGGGGTTTCAAACCCCAGTCAGATTTTCAATGAATTTTTTTCAGACGTGGATCATATGTGGTTTGTAGTGCGGTGCACCAAAAAACCGCCTGCCACGCACTGTTATGTCGCACCTGCCGCATCCGCATGGCAAATGGCAGCGCAGTAAACGCTGCAGCAAGGCGGGAGCAGCTGCTTTTTAGTCTGGCACGCTCTGTGCTTAGGTAAAAGTACCGAATCAATGACGATTCAGTAAAAAATTTTACGCAGATCTAACGATGGGTTTGCTCGGACAACGGCGTCCACACAATCAGACACGGTGTCTGCTTGGGTGGGCGCCTTTTTGTTTTTTTATGGGGTAAGCAATGATCACGACCAATAAAGCAAGCCGCATCGATTTGTGGAATTTTTCAACACCACAAATGCGTGCCTTTCACCTGACCTGGATGGCGTTTTTCGCCTGTTTCTTCGCTTGGTTTGCCTGCGCACCGTTAATGCCGGTGATCAAGGCAGAATTCCATTTGACGCTAGCCCAGATTGCCAATATCAATATCGCCGCCGTTGCCGTGACAATTTTGGTTCGCTTGATCGTCGGCCCGATGTGCGACCGCTTCGGACCACGTAAAACCTATACCGGTTTGCTGTTGCTCGGTGCCATTCCGGTATTGGGCGTGGCGATGTCGCAAAGTTATGAAAGCTTTTTGTTCTTTCGTTTGTGCATCGGTGCTGTCGGTGCCAGTTTTGTTATCACGCAATATCACACTTCGGTGATGTTTGCTCCGAATGTGGTCGGTACTGCCAATGCGGCTGCGGCCGGTTGGGGTAACACTGGCGGTGGTGCGGCGCAAGCCTTGATGCCCTTGTTGTTGACGGCCTTGTTGATGCTTGGCGTCAGCGAAAGCCTGGGCTGGCGCATCGCTTTGGTGGTGCCAGGCGTGGTGATGCTGGTGATGGCGCTGGTCTACTGGCGTTACACGCAAGATTGCCCTGAAGGTAATTATGCTGAGTTGCGGGCGCAAGGTATCGTGGTCGAAGCAGGTAAAAAAGGCGGCTGGGCCAGTTTTCGCGCTGCCAGCAGCAATCATCGGGTCTGGTTATTGTTTGTGACTTACGGTGCTTGTTTTGGCGTGGAAATTTTCATTCACAATATCGCCGCCATTTACTACGTTGAGCACTTCGGTTTGTCCTTGAAAACTGCCGGTTTAGCCGCCGCCAGTTTCGGTTTATTGGCCTTATTTGCGCGTGCTCTCGGTGGTTACTTATCGGATCGTGTCGCGGCACGCAGTGGGCTCAATGCCCGCGCGGTTTTGCTGTTTGTCATGATGCTCGGCGAAGGCTTGGGTTTGCTGTGGTTTGCCCATGCTGACAGTGTGACGCTGGCCATTATTGCTATGCTCAGTTTCGGTTTATTTACCCATATGGCTTGTGGTGCGACTTACGCTTTGGTGCCCTTCATCGATCGTCAGGCCCTTGGTGGGGTGGCCGGGATCATCGGTGCCGGTGGCAATGTCGGTGCCGTGTTGGCAGGGTTTTTGATGAAAGGTTTGGGCGATGTGCAACAGACCCTGAGCATGCTTGGCATTTTAGTGACGATCTCCGCCGTATGCGCCATCGCAGTACGCTTTGCGGTCAGTGCTGATAGCGCTGAGCAAGTGCTGGCGGCCACGAACCGTACTGCTTAAGGAGAAATGTATGAAAATCATCGTCATCGGTCATGGCATGGTTGGCCACAAGTTTTTAGAAAGTTTGAGCGAATACGGCGCGAGCAATTTGGACGTCACGGTCTTATGTGAAGAACCACGTGGTGCTTACGATAGGGTGCATTTGTCGGAATTTTTCTCCGGTAAAACGGCCGAGGACTTATCGTTGGTCGCGCCCGATTTTTTTGAGCGCAGCGGCATCGCGCTCAAACTCAATGCCAAGGCGCAATCGATCGATACGGTGGCTAAGACAGTCAGTTTTACTGTGCATGGCGTAAGTCAAACCTTGTCGTATGATAAGTTGGTGATGGCGACCGGTTCCTATCCTTTCGTTCCTACTTTGGCTGGTAATCAACGGCGCGATTGCTTCGTTTATCGCACCATTGAAGATTTAGAAGCGATGCAGGAATGTGGCTCGCGTTCGCGCACCGGGGTGGTCATCGGCGGTGGTTTGCTCGGTCTTGAGTGCGCCAAAGCATTGCGCGACATGGGGCTGGAAACACATGTGGTCGAGTTCGCTCCACGCTTGATGGCGGTGCAGATGGATGAGAGCGGCGGCCGAGTTTTACGGCAAAAAATCGAAGCCCTCGGGGTGACGGCGCACACGCAGAAAAACACCTTGGAAATCGTCGATGGTAACAGCGCGACGCACCGCATGCGTTTCGAAGATGGCAGTCACCTCGAAACCGATATGATCGTGTTCTCGGCCGGCATTCGTCCACGCGATGAGTTGGCGCGCGACAACGGCTTGGCAGTGGGTCCACGCGGTGGCATTGTCATCGATAATCGTTGCCGTACTTCCGATCCAGCGGTCTACGCCATCGGTGAGTGTGCTTTGTGGGATGGAAAAATTTACGGTTTGGTCGCGCCCGGGTATGAAATGGCGCGCGTGGCCGCAGCTCAGATAGTCAGTGACAGTACCGCCGTTGAGGCCGTTGCTGAGGTCGCCGCGTTGCCGGAGTTTAACGGGGCCGACATGAGCACCAAGCTCAAGTTGATGGGGGTCGATGTGGCCAGTCTTGGCGACCCGCATGGCAGCGTGCTCGGTAGCCGGGCCTACCAATTTACCGATGAGCGTAAGCAAGTTTATAAAAAGATCGTGGTCTCGGAATGTGGCAAGTATTTGCTCGGTGCGGTCATGGTCGGCGATGCCACGGAATATGGCAATTTGTTGCAGATGATGTTGAATCGCATCGAGTTGCCGGCCGCACCGGAATTTTTGATATTGCCGCAGGCCGATGGCAGCGCCAAGCCCGCCTTCGGGGTCGAGGCTTTGCCCGATACGGCGCAAATTTGCTCCTGCAATAACGTCAATAAAGGGGCGCTGTGTGCCGCCGTCGGCAATGGCGCGACCAATATCGCCAGTTTGAAAAGCTGCACCAAGGCCGGTACCGCTTGCGGTGGTTGTGTGCCCTTAGTGACGCAGATCATGAAGGCGGAAATGAAGAAGCAAGGCCTGGCGGTGAATAACCATATCTGTGAGCATTTCGCTTGCTCGCGCCAAGAACTCTACCATTTTGTCCGGGTTGGTCAGATCAAAGACTTTTCTACTTTATTGGCACAGCATGGTAAGGGCTTGGGCTGCGATATTTGCAAGCCTTTGGCCGCCAATATTTTGGCCTCGTGCTGGAATGAATTCGTGCTGAAGAAAGAGCATGCCAGCTTGCAAGACAGTAATGACTATTTCTTGGGCAATATTCAAAAAGATGGCACTTACTCGGTTGTGCCACGTATGGCTGGTGGTGAAGTGACGGCCGATGGCTTGATCGCGGTCGGGCAGGTCGCCAAAAAATACGCGCTGTACACCAAGATCACCGGCGGCCAGCGGGTCGATTTGTTCGGTGCTCGCCTGGAGCAATTGCCACTGATTTGGGAAGAGTTGATCGCTGCCGGTTTCGAGTCTGGTCATGCTTACGGCAAATCGCTGCGCACGGTGAAGTCTTGCGTCGGCTCGACTTGGTGTCGATATGGCGTCGATGACAGCATGGGCTTGGCGATTGCACTGGAAAATCGTTACAAAGGCTTGCGTTCGCCGCATAAGATCAAATTCGGGGTGTCGGGTTGCACGCGCGAATGCGCCGAGGCGCAAAGCAAGGATGTCGGTATTATCGCCACCGAAAAAGGTTGGAATCTTTACGTCTGCGGCAATGGCGGCATGAAGCCACGCCATGCGGAATTGCTCGCCGCCGATCTCGATAAGACGACGCTGGTTCGTTACATCGACCGCTTCTTGATGTTTTACGTACGCACCGCTGACCGTTTGCAACGCACCAGCGTCTGGCGCGACAATCTCGAAGGTGGTCTCGACTACCTCAAACAGGTGGTGGTAGAAGACAAACTGCTGCTGGCCGACGAGTTGGAAGCGCAGATGCAGCAAGTGGTCGATACCTATGAGTGTGAATGGAAAAAAGCCGTCAATGATCCTGCCACGCGCCAGCGTTTCCGTCATTTTGTCAACAGCGATCAGGCCGATCAGAACGTAGTGTTTATGCAAGAACGTGGGCAAATTCGCCCGGCTAGCTTGCAAGAACGTGGCGTGATCCCGATTGCCGAATTGGTCGAATGATGAATCAGTCCTATCCAGAGAAGGAATCATGATGCATAACGATAGTCGCAGTAATCATTGGTTGGCCGTTTGTCGGCTTGATCAAATCCTACCCAATACCGGCGTGTGTGCGCTGCTTGAGGGCGAGCAAGTCGCGGTGTTTCATGTCGACGATGGTCAATCGCGCGTGTTTGCGATTCATAATTACGACCCCAATGCCGGTGCTGCCGTATTGGCGCGCGGCTTGGTCGGTAATTTGGCCGAGCGCATCGTCGTGGCCTCGCCGATTTACAAGCATCACTTCGATTTGCAAACCGGAGAGTGTTTGGAAGCACCGGAACATTCGGTCTCAGCCTATCCGGCCCGTATTACTGATGGTCAAATCTGGGTCGGCATATGAGTACGCCGGCCGCCAAACCGTCCTTAGTCGTGATCGGCAATGGTATGGCCGGCATGCGTACGGTGGAAGAATTGCACAAGCTGGCCCCCGACTTGTACGACATCACGGTCTTCGGTGCCGAGCCGCATGGTAACTATAACCGTATCTTGTTGTCGCCCTTGTTGGCTGGTGATAAACAAGTGGCCGACATCATGTTGCATACGCGCGAATGGTATGCGCAACATGAAATCACTTTGCATGCCGGTGACCCGGTGGTGGACATCGATCGTCAGCGCCGCATCGTGCGCTCGCGTGCCGGCACCGAGGTCGCCTATGATCGCTTGTTGTTGGCCACCGGTTCCAGCCCCTTCATCATTCCCGTCCCCGGCCATGATTTACCAGGCGTGATTGCATTTCGCGATCTCGAAGATGTCGAAACCATGTTGCAAGCTGCCCGTACACATCGCCATGCGGTGGTGATAGGCGGCGGCTTGTTAGGCTTGGAAGCAGCCAACGGCTTGCTGCGGCAAGGGATGATCGTGACGGTCGTGCATGTCTGCGACAGCTTGATGGAACGGCAATTAGACAAGTCGGCCGCCTTATTGCTCAAGCAAGCCTTGGAACGCAAAGGCATGAATTTTTTATTGGCCGCCACGACCAGCGAAATTATCGGCACGCAAAGGGTGAGCGCAGTACGCTTCGCCGATGGTACTGAAATTGCCGCCGATTTGGTGGTCATGGCAGTCGGTGTGCGTCCGAATATAGCTTTGGCGAAACAAGCCGGCTTGCATTGCGAACGCGCGATTGTGGTCGATGACACGCTGCAAACCTATGATCCGCGCATTTATGCCGTCGGCGAGTGCGTCCAACACCGCAGCGCAACCTTCGGTTTGGTGGCGCCGATCTGGGAGCAAGCGCGTGTGTGCGGGGCCCATCTGGCTGGTGCCGGACATCGCCGCTATGTGCAGCAAGCCACGGCGACTAAACTCAAAGTGACCGGGGTAGATTTGTATTCGGCGGGCGACTTCATCGGTGCCGATGGCAGTGAAGAATTGGTGATGCGCGATCCGCGCCGTGGTATCTACAAGCGTTTGGTGTTGCAAGCGAATTTGATTGTAGGTGCCGTGCTGGTCGGCGATGTCAAAGACGGTCCTTGGTACTTTGATTTAATTCAACGCCGCACCGACATCTCGGCTTTACGCAATCAATTATTATTTGGGCAAGCGCTGTGTGCGCCCGTCTCCTGATCAGGAATCAAGTATGAATCTCGACCAAACTGGCCTTGTTACTGGCACCGTGTGCACCACTTGTCCTTACTGTGGCGTTGGCTGCGGCGTGCGCGCCAGCGTCGGTGCCGATGGTGGTATTGCCATCGCCGGTGACCCGGATCATCCGGCGAATGCCGGCCGCCTGTGCGTCAAAGGATCGGCGCTCGATGAAAGCTTGAGCCTCGATGGTCGATTGCTGCAACCACAAATGCGCGATGCTGCCAGCGGCTTGATGCAAACCAGCTCCTGGGAACAAGCGCTGAGCCGCGTGGCCAGCGGCTTTGCCGATATCATCGCGCAGCATGGGGCCGACGCGGTCGCCTTGTATGTCTCAGGGCAGTTGCTGACCGAAGACTATTACATCGCTAACAAACTCATGAAAGGCTTTATTGGTACGGCCAATATCGATACCAATTCGCGTTTGTGCATGTCGTCGGCAGTGGCCGGGCATAAGCGTGCTTTTGGAGCCGATCTGGTGCCAGTTTGTTATGATGATCTGGAACTGGCCGATCTGGTGGTTTTGGTTGGCTCGAATACGGCATGGTGTCATCCGATTTTATTTCAACGCATTGCTAAGATTAAAGAAAGTCGGCCAGCCATGAAGCTGGTGGTGATTGACCCGCGTCGCACTGCTACCAGCGATTTGGCGGATCTGCATTTGCCGCTCAAACCGGGCAGCGATGTCTGGCTGTTCAATGGCTTGCTCGATTATTTGTCGCGCAACGGCTATGCCGATCAGGCTTTTGTCGCCGCGCACACGCAAGGAGGGCATGACGCTTTGCAGGTAGCGGCACAGAGCAGCGGCGACGTGCTCGAAGTGGCGCAACAGTGCAAGCTCGATCCAGCCCAGATAGAGGCCTTTTATGCCTTGTTTGCCGGCACAAAAAAAGTCATCACGGCGTTTTCTCAAGGCGTCAATCAATCCTCCTCCGGCACCGACAAGGTCAACAGCATCATCAATTGCCACTTGCTGAGCGCGCGCATCGGCCAGCCCGGCATGGGGCCGTTTTCTCTGACTGGCCAACCGAATGCCATGGGTGGACGAGAAGTCGGCGGGCTGGCGAATTTGCTGGCCGCGCACATGGAGCTCAATAATGAGCAACATCGTGAGACGGTACAAAGCTTTTGGAATGCACCACGCATCGCCGAGCGGCCCGGTTTGAAAGCGGTGGAATTGTTTCAGGCCATCGAACAGGGGCGCATCAAGGCAGTTTGGATTATCGCCACTAATCCGGTGGTCAGCTTGCCCGATGCCGATCAAGTACAACGGGCGCTGGCTAAATGCGAACTCGTGGTGGTCTCCGATATTGTCAGTCACACCGACACCAATGCCTGGGCCGATGTCTTGTTGCCAGCCTTGGGCTGGGGTGAGAAAGACGGCACCGTCACCAATTCCGAGCGCTGTATCTCACGGCAACGCGCATTTCTCAGTGCGCCCGGTGCGGCGCGCCCCGACTGGCGCATACTGTGCGATGTCGCCCAAAAAATGGCTTACTCAGGTTTTGACTACCAAGACGTGCATGAAATCTTTGATGAACATGCGCGACTCAGTGCTTTTCGCAATGGCAGCGGCAGTGCAGAAGTACCGCGCGTATTCAATCTCAGCGGTTTGACTGGCATGAGCAAGGCGCAATACGATGCACTCGCACCAGTGCAGTGGCCAGTAACACGGGCTGCCGATGGTCAGCCGCGTGGCACGGCACGCTTGTTTTCCGACGGCAAGTTTACCCATGCCGATGGCAAAGCACGTTTTATTGCCACGCCGCCGCGCCCGCCCGTGCATGCGCCGAATCCCGAGTATCCGCTGATTCTCAATACCGGCCGGGTGCGCGATCAATGGCATACCATGACACGCACTGGCAAAGCCGCAAAACTGGCGGATCATACAGCTGAATCGTTCATCGACATGCATCCGCAAGATGCCTTGTTGTGCGGGGTGCGCGAAGGCAGTCTGGCGCGCGTTTCTTCCCCTTGGGGTGCCATGGTGGCCAAGGTGCAGCATGGCGGCGGCATTGCGCGCGGCAGTATTTTTGTGCCCATCCATTGGAGTAATCAAACCACCTCAGATGGTCGCATCGGTGCCGTAGTCAATCCGGTGGTCGATCCGGTGTCGGGCGAGCCGGAATTCAAACACACACCGGTGCGGGTAGAAGAGTTTCCGGTGTCGTGGTATGGCTTCATCCTGACGCGGCGGGAATTGGCACTCGATGAGGTGACCCATTGGACGCGGATACAGGGACGCGAGATGCTGCGCTATGAACTGGCCGGCAGGAAATTGATTTCTGATCCGTCCGCTTGGGCGCGACAATTGATGCTTGCTACCGACGTGGATGCCGATTGGCTTGACTATGCCGATGACAGCGCTGGTGTTTATCGTGCCGTCCACTTGGTCGATGAGCGCATCGACAGTTGCATTTTTCTCTCGCCGCGTGCCGATTTGCCGGCGCGGGCTTGGCTGGCCGGCCTGTTTGCCAAACAGCGGCTCGACGAGATCGATCGGGTCGGGCTGTTGCTCGGTCAAACCATCGCCCCCGGCATTGATGCCGGCCCGACCATTTGTTCTTGCTATGGCGTAGGGCGCAATACCATCTGCCATGCGATTCGTGAGCATGGTATGGAAACCGTGGCACAAGTCACCAATTGCCTGAAAGCCGGTGGTAATTGTGGTTCGTGTGTGCCGGAAATAAAAAAATTGCTGGCGTTGGTAGCATTGGAAGCGGCGGTGGAGCAATCGGCGTAGCGCTGGTGGCATTCCCGGTTTGATATTGGCAAGGGTGAAGCCGCTGGGATTTTTCTCCGTGCGTCTTTTGGGCCGACCAACGGTCGGTTCGTGTCCGATTAACGGTGTGCTCCGCTTCGCGGGAACTGTACAAAATGGCGCTTATCCGCTTGCTCTGATACGCCAGTCAGCTTGCTGGCATTGCGTTTTGGGGCATAAATGGAAATTTATTCACTCCTTTTTTAGCCCGCACTCTTTTTTACATCATGCCAAACATCTCAGTCATTACTCATACTTCTTATTTTTCTACGCAGAACCAGCTCACGCCGGCCAGTAACGGTTTAGCCGCTCCGCAACCACTTACAAGCAGTTCTTTGCGGCAAGCGAGCAACTTGGTCGGGAGCGGCGATACCCTCACCGGTGTTGTGGCAGGGCCGAATCGCATCGCGCTCGGCGCGCAGGCCGTTTCGGTCATAACGAACTCTCAGCGACTGGCGCAAGCCTCTGTTCGCATGGTGGAAAGCCGCCCGGAAGGCAGCGCGCGGTATGCGCGCCTCCGCGAGGTAGACCGGCCGGCGCTTACTGCCGGCTTTGTCTGTCCCAATGGCACCGATATGCGCGCGCCTCTTGATAATTCCCATCGCGCGCCACCAAGCCCCGCATCCGGCAGCATGAGCGGAACGTCTTCCGGTGTGGGGAAGCGCCAACGCAATCTATGCTACCGTGAGCACGCTGCACGGATCGGTGGCTTCCTCACGGCAGACGGTGCGCCTGATCTGGTCGCTTACCATCGGCACATCAGCGAACGTTGTGCTGCCAAGCTCGGCTTGATCGCTGCGAATGGCTCAGCGGATATCCGCGCGTATAACCGCTATATGTTGGCGCGGGCGGCTATCGCGGCCGGTTTCGTCAAGCACGACGGCAGTGCCAATGTCTATGCTTATAAGCGCAATCGTACTGCGGAGTCGGCAGTCGCGGCCGGTTTCGTCAAACTTGATGGGACTGCCGATTCGATCGGCTACCGCCGACATTTCACCGCAAGAGCCGCGCTCAGGACTGGCTTCACATCGACCGATGGGGGGGCTGATCTGGCCGGCTATCGCTCTGATCAGCTGCAACGGACCGCCCAGAAGAGCGGTTTTCTCACGCCCACCGGTGCGCCGGATGTGACGGCTTACAAACGGCAATTAGCCCGCGACTTGGCAAAAAAGGCAGGGTTTGTCAATCCGGCTGGGGAGGGCGATGTTACTGCCTATCGTCGCCAGCGGCAATGGTACCGGAATGATCGATTGGGCAGCGTGGCCGGCGCGGTCACCAAGGGCAAGAATGTACCGGAGGCGTTGACCAGACCAGGTCGGTCGTGAGCTTTTTATCCCGGCGCGGGAGGCTGCCGTGGCCGATTTTGTCGTTCGCGCTGCCCTTGTGTTATAACTGGACGAAACTTGCCGCCACTTGGCGACTGTTCGATTCCGCGCGTGCTCGCCGGTCATCGTCTTGCTTGATCGGCGTACCGATTCGCTGCGGCGGGTATTACCTGAGGGGAGTGGCATATGTCGCGTAAACGTTTGTTGAATCAAAAGATCACCGCTGACAAGGGATCGCTGTTGCTGGGAGCTGTCCTTAGCCTCACACTGATGTCGGCGCAGGCACAAGTGTTTCGCTGCCAAAATGCGGCTGGTGAAGTGGTATTTTCCGATCAGACTTGCCCCGGCGATAGCCAAGGCCGTCGTTTTAAAGTGCAAGCCAACGGTGGCCGAGCCGGGCGTGAGATCGCAGCGCCGCTGCAAGTCGAGCCATTGCCGCCTGCCGCAGCGGCAAGTGAGTCGCCGCAAAACGAACCGCATCCGCTGCAAGTCGATGCCATGGCTTGTGAGCATGCCCAGCGTAATTATGACGTGTCGGCCGCCTCGAGTAACCCGAATCTGTTTAAACTCAAAGCCTTGGCCAGTGCCATGTATGCGGCCTGTGGCTTGCGCGAACCTGACATCAGCACGACCACGATTCATATCGATAATAATGCTATCCAAGGCCAAGCTGTGCCGGCATCGAAATAAGCCTGGGCGAGGGCAGTAGACGTGGTGGAAAATTCCAAAAAACAGTGTAGAACTGTATTGGACTGTAAAGGACTATAATTCACTATAATTACTGTTCCGATACAAGGTATGACACATCATGAGCGTTGCCATCTTCCATCGCAAGACCCTCGCCGAGAACATTGCCAGATGCACGCTGTCGCCCAAGGGTTTATCGGGCGTGTTCATTTCCGCACCGCGTCGCACCGGAAAAAGTACCCTGATCAACGAGGACATTGTGCCCTACCTGCGGGATGCTGGTGCCGAGGTCATCTATGTCGACCTGTGGAGTGATCGCAGTCGCGATCCTGGTGATTTGATTTCGGAAGCGATTCGCGAGCACTTGTTGCAGCGAGAAGGCGCTATTTTGAAGTGGGCGCGCAAGGGCGGGCTGGATAAGGTCAAGCTTGCGGGTCTTGAGATGGACATCGGCAAAGTCGGGATCGGTTCGGGAAAGACGATCGCGAAGGCTTTGGCCGAGCTCTCGGATGCCACCGAACACATGATCGTGCTGGTGATTGATGAGGCCCAGCACGCTATGACTACCGAGGCTGGCGCGGACACGCTGTTCGCTTTGAAGGCTGCGCGCGATCAGTTGAATGGATCGGCACATTTTGGATTTCGCTTGATTGCAACCGGATCGAACAGGGATAAGTTGAGTTTGCTGGTTCAGGGTAAGGAGCAGGCATTTTTGAATGCGGTATTGATGGATCTGCAACCGCTTGGGGATGATTATCTGGCTTGGGAGCTTGGCCTGTATGGCGAGAGCGTCAAGCCGTCGGTGGATGTCGTGAAGCGTGCTTTCGTCGCTGCTGGACACAAACCGGAAACTTTGAGAAAAGCCTTGGATGATCTGGCGTTTAGATTCGATGCCACGGCGGAGAATGTCGATGCCGTGTTTCAAGAGGTGGTCGATCAGATCATGGCAGAGACGAAGCAGGGATTTATACGACAAATTAACTCCCTGCCGCCACTTCAAGCCGCTGTTCTGACGGTGATGGCCATGACCGGAGCGGACTTTGCGCCGTTTCGGCCGCGCACGGTTGAAATGTATGTCCAGGCTTGCAAAAAATTCACTGACGACCAGACTAAGATCGAGGGTACTTCGATTCAGTATGCATTGGAGGCCTTGCGTGCCAAATCGCTGGTTTGGAATAGCTCTCGAGGTGTCTATGCGATCGAGGATACGCAACATGTGATTTGGCTTGTTGAGCAAGCTGCGGCATGGGCAGCCGCAGAAAAGTAAGCAGCAGTTTACTCTGACCGTTCAAGCTTACCTACATGAATTGGTACGCGTATGCGCGCTGGCTCGTTGCCCAACTTTTTACGCTTCTTGACATCCTCCCCAGCCTCAAGAGGCTGTCGCAAAAAGGTTTTCAGTCGTTACACTACCCCGACTGGTGGTGACGTCCCTCCTTGTCTACCGAAATGCCAGAAATTATGTCGTTTTTGGTGTTGGAAACGACACTGGTTCGCGCCAAAAGCACGCGGGACTGACACGGCGTGCGGTGTTTTATCGGTGTTATATATATAACGTCCATCTGGCTTGGTCGGTGGCATTTTCTCGGCCCAGCTTGATAGTCTGCATCAGCTTACGCAAGCTGGCCCACCTGAGCCTGGGCGATGAGCGCAAAATGCTGCCTCCGCGTGATTTGCAACAACTGGCCTAGCCGCAGTGCGCTTCACTGATACTGATTCCAATGCATCAGTCGCTCATCGCGCGCCTCTTTGATCAGGTGCTTGGCTTGTTGTTGGTCGGTGCCCTCCAATTCCAGCGCCAAGGCGTGTATTGCTACCGCATAATCGCCGGCCGCTGAACGCTCGAGCCAGGCATGTGCACGCAGCGGGTCAGTGGCTACGCCGGCACCGGCGGCATAGGCATTCGCCAGCAAAAACATGGCTTGGGCATTACCTTGATCACTGGCCAGTTGTAAATAGTGCACCGACAGTGGCAAATCGAGTGGGCCGCCTTCGCCATATTTCGCCATGCGGGCTAACATGAAGTTGGCTTTATCATTGCCTTGTGCCGCGGCAGCGGCATACCAGCGCTGCGCCAGCGTGAGATTTTTTGTCACGCCCAGTCTGGCCTTGTAAAACACTTCGGCCAAGGCAAACTGCGCTGCTTGGTCGCCATTGCCGGCCGCTTGTGTGAGCCAATTGCACGCGCTGCGAGGATCTTTTTCAAACAAAGCCAAGCCCAGTTCGCGCTGGGCCACCGGCAAACCTTGGTCGGCCCAATGGCGCAGTGTTGCGCGCGCTTGGGCTTGTTGTGCATGCAAAGCCAGCATGCCTAGTGATTCGATTTCCGCTGTACTTGGTGCTGACTGTAACTGCGGCGTGCAGGCCGACGCAGCGAGGCAGAGTGCCAGTGCGATGCTCAGTTGACGGAGGATGGAGGGGCAGGTCGGCATGGAAAATTCGCTCGTTGGCTGAGTAAGACGCGCGCGTCACCATACCGACGCGCGCGTACTGACTCGTGGTTTACTTGCTTAAATCAATCGCGTACTTGGAAAAACCGGAAGCATCTTTACTGCCCTCAGCCGTCACACGTGCGAGTCCGGCTTGCTGAGCCTGTGCCAACTTGCCTGGTGCCGAACGCAGTATCACCGGCCCTTGGGTGGCGACTTTGACGAAGCTCCAGCTTTGCGCGTTGCCATTGACGGCGGCCGTCACCGTACCGAGCTTGCTCACATAAGCGCTGACCACGGCTTGGTTGGCATCCGGTGACTTGATGATGGTTTTACTACCATCGATGCCTGGGACATTGCCACCGCCACTGGCGCGGTAATCGTTGGTCGCAACGATGAAATCATCATTGTCACCGACGGCGACGCCAAGATATGTCAGGTTGACGATGCGATTAGCCGGCGCTTGCGTGACATCGATCTGATATTTCAGCGCATTACCGCTGGCGTAAAAAACATCGTAGTTGAAGATCGTGCTGTAAGACGGCACCAAATCTTGCTCAGCCGTACTGGCCGGATTGATTTGGGCGAACTGTGCAGCCGCGGCACGCAACCAGTTTTTCAAGTCACTGCCCTTGATCTTCACCGCTTGCAAATTATTATTTCCATACAAATACAAATCGCCGGGATTTCGTACTTGCAAACCGACCGGTGTCGCCGCCGTTGCGCCAGGTGCGACATCGGTGAAATCAGTCGGGCCATTGCGACCGGCTTTGAATGGCGCGCTGCACGAAATCACCGGTATCGATTGATAGCTCTTAATGACAGGGTCGGTCGATTTGGCGATGAAGTTGCTGACGTAATCGATTTGCGCCTGATTGACGATTTCGATCGCACTGACATCGCCGACCAAGGCAAAATACGCCGACATCTCGAAATTAGTGGTCGTGCCCAATGCTTGTGCCGCATACGCCAGCGTGGCCTTATGTTCGGTATCGACGAGCGGCGCAATAGCCGGATCGGCGGCGACCGTGGTAACGCCGTCGGTGTATTTGAAGCCGCGTGCTTCGACCTTGGTCTGGTCTTTTTGTACTACCCATTTACCGCTTTGGAATTTCAACACCATCTGGATGATGCCGAGGCGGCGGCCCCAACTTTGTGCCATCACAGCCGGCACGCCGTTGACAAAACCATTGATGCTGTCGACTTGGGCAGCTGGCAGGGCGGCGATCGAGGCATCGACTGCGGCGGCACCGATTTCTTTTCCTTTCGGGAAGATCAGATGCGCATGACCGAGCATCAAGGCGTCGAAACCGGTGGCGGCCAAGTAAAGACTGCCGTTTTCCATTTTCGGGCTGTAGGTGCTGGCGTCGAGGCCGCCATGTGATAAGGCCACGGCCAGATCGGCGCCTTTGCTGCGCATCTCAGGCAGGTATTTGGTGGCGGTTTCGACGACCCCGTTGACCATTACTTTGCCGGCCAGATTTTTCTGATCCCAATCCATGATTTGCGGCGGTACGAAGCCCATGATGCCGATGCTGAGCGTGACCGGCACACTGCTGCCATCTGGGGCGGTGGCGGTGAATTGTTTCGGAATCAGTGCGTAGGGCTTGAAGATCGGTGCCTGATTGGTGGCGTTGACCACATTGGCCAAGACCAGTGGAAAGCTCGGCGCGCCGCATTTGCTCGGTGCCGTCACGCCGCTGAGGCCAAAGTCGGTATTGGTGACTTGCCCGAGAAAATTCAAACCATAATTGAATTCATGATTGCCGATGCCGCCGCCATCGTATTTCAAGGCATTCATGACTTTATGAATCGCCAACGTGCCGCTGCATGTGACTGGCACCGCACCGGTTTGATAATCACCGAGCAAAGTACCTTGAATAACATCGCCATCATCGAGCAAAACCGTGTTGGGGTTTTCGGCGCGGGCTGCTGCAATCAGGGTGGAGGTGCGTTCGAGTCCGAGGCTGGTATCAGCCTTGAGGCCGTAGTAATCATAACTGAGCACATTCTGATGCAAGTCGGTGGTTTCCAATAATGCCAGCTTGACGATGGTGCCCTCGGGGATAGCGCTCACAGGGGCGGTGGTCGGATTGCTCGAACAGGCGGCGAGGGTGGCCAGAGCAATCAGACTCAGTGGCGGAAGCAGCAAGGTTTTTTTCATGAATTTCTCAAAAATAGAGGGGTGAAAACACTGAAAATGCGGACGCAATCGTTTGCTTTTTTAAATAAAATAAAAATCAGCAAGTCGTCGGTATGCAACAGAAAACCGAACCGGCCGATTATCGGCGCAAAATATGTCCTGTTAATGACAAAATGAAATACAAAAATTGCATGAAAAAATGAGCTGTCAAGCTGGTTTTTCTTGAATTAAAAAATTTTTGGCGGGATAGCCAATATAATCGCCGCTCTGCTGTCATTTCGGCGCTTCCCTTTTTGATGAAAACCTATGTGTCTTCTTGCTCGTATTAAACGCTCGACCATGTTTGCTGCCCTCTTTTGCACGGTGCTGTTCTTGGGCGCGTGCGGCAGCACGCCTATGCCACCGACTGAACCGGCGTTCTTGCCAGTGCAAAAAACTGCGCGCCATGTCAAGATCGGCTTGGCACTCGGCGGTGGGGCCGCGCGTGGGTTTGCCCATATCGGAGTGATCAAGGCTTTGGAGTCGCAAGGGATTTTTCCTGACATCATCGTTGGCACCAGTGCCGGCAGTGTGGTCGGGGCCATGTATGCTGCCGGCAATAGCGGCTTTGCCTTGCAAAAAATGGCCTTGGACATGGATGAAGCGACCATTTCCGACTGGTCTTTGCCACTGTTTGCCAAGTCCAGTGGCATGCTCAAGGGCGATGCGCTGCAAGCCTATGTCAATCGCATGGTCGGCGGGCTCAGTATAGAAAAACTCAAGAAACCGTTCGGTGCGGTGGCGACCGATTTATCGAGCGGACAAGCGGTGCTGTTTCAGTATGGTAATACCGGTGCGGCCGTGCGCGCTTCCTCGGCCGTGCCGGCGGTGTTTCAGCCGGTGAAGATCAATGGTCGCCAATACGTCGACGGTGGTTTGGTGGCACCGGTGCCGGTGCGTTTTGCGCGTGAGATGGGGGCCGATTTGGTGATCGCGGTAAATATTTCGCAAGCACCGGAGATACAGAATGGCAGCAGTAGCATCGATATTTTGCTGCAAACGGTAACCATCATGGGGCAGAGCATCACGCAATACGAGTTGAAACTGGCCGATGTGGTGATACGTCCCGATTTACCAGGCATGAAGGGTAGCGATTTCGGTGGCAGGAATTTAGCCATACTGGCAGGCGAACGCGCAGCGATGGCGGCGATGCCGGAATTGAAACAAAAAATCAAAGCGTTGCAAGAGCGCTGATTGAAAAATGCCGAAATGCCTTATGGCAAGCAAAGAATAACTTTCAGTGGATGGACATTGATCTGACTAGGGTTTGAAACCCCGGCCAAAAGAGGCTGTCGCAAAAGCCTGATGGACGTTTTTTACACATGAAACACCGCATACCTCGTCATTCCCGCATGCTTTTGGCGGGAACCCAGCGTCGTTTTTTATACTGAAAATGCCACAATTTCTGGCATTTTCAGTTAACCACGAACGCCGCTGGGTTCCTGCCAAAAGCGCGCAGGAATGACGTGGCCACCAGTTGGGGTAATGATACCGACTCACTACCCTTTTGCGACAGCCTCAAAAGCATGCGGTGTTTCAGATGTAAAAAAGCATCCATCAGATTTTTGCACTAGCCGTGCATCCGGATCTGGATAGAACATTTTCACGCAGCGGTTTCTCCAGTTAGCGAGACTTACTGCTTGAGCTCATCATCGTTGATACGGCGGGCACCATTGAAGCGCTTCTTCCAATACGCCAAATCCATGCTTTCTATCCGTACTTGGCCGCCAGCTGAGGGTGAGTGGATGAATTTGTTATCGCCGAGGTAAATGCCGACATGGGAAAAGCCACGCTTGAGCGTGTTGTAAAACACCAAGTCACCCGGGCGTAAATCTTTTTGATCGATGTTTTCACCGACTCGGCTGATTTCTGCCGCTGTACGTGGCAGATTTTCTCCGACCGCATCTTTGAATACCAATCTGACGAAGCCACTGCAATCGAGACCATTTTCCGGTGTATTGCCACCGCGTTTGTAACGTATACCCATGAAATCCATGGCCTTGAGCGTGAGATCAGAAGCGCGCTGGCGGATTTCTTGCAGTTTGGTGTAAGCCGTCGAAGATTCGGGAAAGGGATTGTCGGCGGCCTGCACCGAACTGCACAACACTGTTTGTAATAGAGCGGCAGCGAGCAATAAACGGCTGTTTCGGCGAATTTTCGAAAAATTTATCGGCATCGGTTCTGCGTTTGTGAAAGTAATTAGTCAACTGTAAGCGATGTTTACAAGAATGTAAACCTTCGGTCGGCTTATGCCTTATCGTTATATTAACTATGCGTTTTATGCAAAACAGTTTGTATACCTAAGTTTTTTGCTTCGCGTACAATTTGTGCACTTTTACAGGAGAATCAAAGCATGTTAACAAAACCGGTACTGGGCTTGGAAGATATCAAGAAAATCGCGGCGGCTGCAGAAGCCGAAGCGCTAGCTAATCAGTGGGCGGTAGTCATCGCGATCGTCGATGATGGCGGGCATTTATTGTGGCTGCAGCGCCTCGATGGTGTGGCCCCGATTTCCGCGCAGATTGCACCGGCTAAGGCCACTACGGCAGCCTTAGGTAAGCGTGAATCGAAAGTTTACGAAGACATCATCAATAACGGCCGTTTTTCGTTTTTGAGCGCGCCTTACATTGCCGGCATGCTTGAAGGTGGCGTGCCTATCATGGTTGATGGTCAGTGCGTCGGTGCAGTTGGTGTATCGGGTGTGAAATCGGCCGAAGATGCGCAAATTGCCAAGGCTGGGATTGCCGCCTTGGGCTTGTAATACTTAATATGCAGTAAGTGACCATCTTTGGGCTGTAATCCCATTGCAGGGATTGCCCCAAAGACGGTTTTACGGTATGATTCGAGGGTTTAACTAATTCGAAATCTCGCCGTAGCGCCTACCCAAATTCACATCACTCCATCCTCTTTTTCGCCTTGCTCAGTTCTTGTGTGCAAGTGGTGAAAATGGCAGTTTGGGGCGTCGCAGCGGCGGTAACAATACAGGAGTTGCCCTTGCTGCCCATTCCGCAGTCCCTTCTTCGTTCTGCCCAAGATACCGCGATACTCGCTCTTGCTGACGGAACCATCTTCACTGGTATTTCCATCGGCGCCGCCGGTCATACTGTCGGTGAAGTCGTTTTTAATACTTCCATGACCGGTTATCAGGAAATTCTGACTGACCCGAGCTACAGTTCGCAAATCGTCACGCTGACTTATCCGCATATCGGCAATACCGGCATCAATGCCGAAGACGTCGAATCGGACAAAATTCATGCCGCCGGCTTGATCATCAAAGATTTGCCGATGCTGCTGTCGAATTTCCGTTCCGAGCAATCGCTGGCCAGCTACCTCAAAGCCGAAAACATCGTTGCCATCGCCGGTATCGACACCCGCAAGCTCACGCGTATTCTGCGTGAAAAAGGTGCGCAGGGCGGGGCGATTTTGGTTGGTCAAGACGCCGAACGCGCCAAAGCCTTGGCCAAAACCTTCCCTGGTTTGTCGGGCATGGATTTGGCCAAGATCGTCTCAGCGAAACAAAGCTATCAATGGACTGAAACTGAATGGACCTTGGGTCTTGGTTATGGTCAGCAAAGTGCACCGCGTCTTCATGTGGTCGCCTTCGATTTCGGTGTTAAACGCAATATCCTGCGCATGTTGGCGCAGCGCGGTTGCCGAGTCACGGTCGTGCCGGCGCAAACCAGTGCTGCTGAGGTGCTGGCATTGAAGCCGGATGGCGTGTTTTTATCGAATGGTCCCGGTGATCCGGAACCGTGCGATTACGCCATCGCGGCCGCCAAAGCTTTGATCGAACAGGGTATCCCCACCTTCGGTATTTGTCTTGGTCATCAGATCATGGCGCTGGCTTCGGGTGCGACCACGCTGAAGATGAAATTCGGTCACCACGGTGCCAATCATCCGGTGCAAGATCTCGATACCAAACAAGTGCTGATCACCTCGCAAAACCATGGTTTTGCAGTGGATGCAGCATCGTTGCCGGCGAATTGCCGCGTCACGCATATCTCTTTGTTTGACGGTTCCTTGCAGGGCTTTGCCCGCACCGATAAGCCGGCTTTCTGCTTCCAAGGACATCCGGAAGCCTCGCCGGGGCCGAATGACATCGCTTATCTGTTCGATCGCTTCACGACGATGATGGCAGATGCAAAAGCACACGCAGGAGAATAATCACTATGCCAAAACGTAACGACATAAAAAGTATTTTAATCATCGGTGCTGGTCCTATTATCATCGGTCAGGCTTGCGAGTTCGATTATTCCGGCGCGCAGGCTTGCAAAGCTTTGCGCGAAGAAGGTTATCGCGTGATTCTGGTCAACAGCAATCCGGCCACCATCATGACGGATCCGGAAATGGCCGACGTGACCTATATCGAGCCTATCACCTGGCAAGTGGTTGAGAGCATCATTGCCAAGGAAAAGCCGGACGCGATTTTGCCAACCATGGGCGGCCAGACTGCGCTCAATTGCGCCCTCGATTTGCATCGTCATGGCGTGCTGACTAAATACAATTGCGAACTCATCGGTGCCTCGCCGGAAGCGATTGATAAAGCCGAAGACCGTTCCAAATTCAAGCAAGCCATGACTAAGATCGGCCTCGGTTCGGCGCGTTCGGGTGTGGCGCATAATTTGGATGAAGCGTGGGTCGTGCAAAAAGACGTAGGCTTTCCTGTCATTATCCGTCCATCGTTTACTATGGGTGGCACCGGCGGCGGTATCGCCTACAATCCGGAAGAATTCGAAACGATTTGCAAGCGTGGCCTTGAAGCCTCGCCAACCAGTGAATTACTGATTGAAGAATCGCTGATCGGCTGGAAAGAATACGAGATGGAAGTCGTGCGCGATAAAGCCGACAATTGCATCATCGTTTGCTCGATCGAAAATCTTGATCCTATGGGCGTGCATACCGGTGACTCGATCACGGTAGCTCCAGCACAAACACTGACCGATAAAGAATACCAAATCATGCGCAATGCCTCGCTGGCAGTGCTGCGTGAAATCGGTGTCGATACCGGTGGTTCGAATGTGCAATTCTCGATCAATCCGGCCGATGGCCGTATGATCGTAATCGAAATGAATCCGCGCGTATCGCGTTCCTCGGCTTTGGCATCGAAAGCGACCGGCTTCCCGATCGCGAAAATCGCCGCCAAACTGGCCGTCGGCTTCACGCTCGATGAACTGCGCAATGACATCACGGGCGGTGCCACACCGGCTTCGTTTGAGCCGTCTATCGATTACGTCGTGACCAAGATACCGCGCTTCACGTTTGAAAAATTTCCACAGGCGGATAACCGTCTGACCACGCAAATGAAATCGGTTGGTGAAGTGATGGCGATCGGCCGTACTTTCCAAGAATCGTTTCAAAAAGCTTTGCGCGGCTTGGAAGTTGGCGTCGATGGGATGAATGAAAAAACCCAAGACCGCGAAACTTTGGAAAAAGAACTCGGCGAGCCGGGTCCGGATCGTATCTGGTATGTCGGTGACGCGTTCGCCCAAGGTTTCACGATGGAAGAAGTGCATCAACTGACGCACATCGATCCATGGTTCCTGGCGCAGATTAAAGATATCGTCGACATCGAATTGTGGCTCGATGAGCAAACGCTCGAGAGCGTCGACAAAGACTTGATGTTAAAGCTCAAGCAAAAAGGCTTTTCCGATCGTCGTTTGGCAAAGCTACTGCGTACCACGGATACCGCGATTCGCGAAAAACGTAAGGCACTCAAGGTGCGCCCGGTATACAAACGAGTCGATACCTGCGCCGGCGAATTTGCTACTAACACCGCATACATGTATTCGACTTACGAGGAAGAATGTGAATCGCATCCTACCGATAAGAAAAAAATCATGGTGCTCGGCGGCGGTCCTAACCGTATTGGTCAAGGGATAGAGTTCGATTACTGCTGTGTGCATGCCGCTTTTGCGATGCGCGCCGATGGCTACGAAACCATCATGGTCAACTGTAATCCGGAAACCGTTTCGACCGACTACGATACTTCTGATCGCCTGTATTTTGAGCCGCTGACGCTCGAAGATGTACTCGAAATCGTCGAAATCGAAAAACCGGTCGGCGTGATCGTGCAATACGGCGGTCAAACGCCATTGAAACTGGCGCTCGACCTCGAAGCGAATGGTGTACCTATCGTCGGTACCTCGCCGGACATGATCGATGCGGCCGAAGATCGCGAACGCTTCCAAAAAATGCTGCAAGAGTTAGGCTTGCGTCAGCCGCCTAACCGTACTGCCCGCAACGAAGCCGATGCGCTCGCCTTGGCGGCAGAAATCGGTTATCCGTTGGTGGTCCGTCCCTCGTATGTCTTGGGTGGTCGCGCCATGGAAATCGTGCATGAACAACGTGACCTCGAACGCTATATGCGCGAAGCGGTCAAGGTGTCGAACGATTCGCCGGTCCTGCTCGATCGCTTCCTCAATGATGCCATTGAAGTCGACGTCGATTGCCTGTCCGATGGTAAGCGCACCTTTATTGGTGGCGTGATGGAGCACATCGAACAAGCCGGCGTGCATTCCGGTGATTCCGCCTGTTCTTTGCCACCGTATTCGCTTTCCGTCGAAACGATAGAAGAATTGAAGCGCCAAACCGCCCTGATGGCCAAAGGCTTGAATGTGGTCGGCTTGATGAATGTGCAATTTGCCATACAGCAGCAAGATGGTAAAGATGTGGTCTTCGTTCTCGAAGTCAATCCACGCGCTTCGCGTACCGTACCTTTCGTCTCTAAAGCGACCGGCTTGCAACTGGCAAAAATCGCCGCACGTTGTATGGTTGGCCAATCCTTGGATTCACAAGGCATCGGTGCCGAAGTGGTGCCGCCGTATTTCAGCGTCAAGGAAGCGGTATTCCCATTCGTGAAATTCCCTGGCGTCGACACCATACTCGGACCGGAAATGAAATCGACCGGTGAAGTCATGGGCGTCGGTAAAACTTTTGGCGAAGCTTTTGTTAAATCACAACTCGGTGCCGGCGTTAAATTGCCGACTTCGGGCAAGGTTTTCCTGAGCATCAAAAACAGTGACAAGCCGCGTGCCGTCAAGGTGGCGCGTGACTTGGTCGAACTTGGATTTTCCGTGGTCGCCACGCGTGGCACGGCTGCTGCTATCGGGGCAGCCGGGATTCCTGTGACTATCGTCAATAAAGTTGTTGAAGGACGGCCGCATGTGGTTGATATGATCAAGAACAATGAAATTTCTTTGGTCATCAATACCGTCGAAGAGAAGCGCAATGCCATCGTCGACTCGCGCGCGATTCGCACTTCGGCACTTCATGCACGGGCGACGACGTTCACCACCATCGCCGGGGCGGAAGCTGCAGTGGAAGGCATGCGTCATTTGAATGAATTGCATGTTTATGATTTACAAGGTTTGCATAAAACCTTAAACTGAGTTCTTTCGGCGAGCTTCGTACTGCCTGCGGGCGGCGCGGGCGATCTGCGAAACATGTTTGTTTCGCAGCATGCCGATGACCAGTAAACAACTCAATACAGAGGTCGCAGCGTTTGTGGCCTCTGTATTTTTACTTTCCGGACAGGCGTAATCATTGTTTTGGTATAAAGGCAGCATCCGTGCTCAGCCTATACCTATGCCATCTTGAGTAAACCCATTTCTATAAGTGTAAATATCATGAGTACAGTACCTGTTACCAAATACGGCGCAGAATTATTGAAGCAAGAATTGCATATTCTGAAAACCAAAGAGCGCCCGGATGTGATCAATGCGATCGCCGAAGCGCGCGCCCAGGGCGATTTGTCGGAAAATGCCGAATACGATGCAGCCAAAGAACGCCAAGCCTTCATCGAAGGACGGATTGCCGATCTCGAAGGTAAGCTCGGTTCGGCGCAAGTGATTGATCCGACTACACTCGATGCTGAAGGTCGCGTCGTGTTCGGTTCTACCGTGCATTTGGAAGATTTGGAAACGGCGCAAAAGGTGACGTATCAGATCGTCGGCGAAGATGAGGCCGATCTGAAACTCAGTAAAGTATCGATCACTTCACCGATCGCCCGCGCCTTGATCGGCAAATATGCCGGCGATGTCGTTGGTGTGCAGGCACCGGCGGGCGTACGTGAATACGAAGTGCTCGACGTTGCTTATATCTGAGTGCGGCGGCGATGGCATGTTATGCCATCGCCCGCTCCCGAAGGGGAACTCAGCTATTTGCCAACGCTGATTTTTTAGGACTGGATTGACGCGGTTTGGCACGTTTGATATTGCCACCCTGAGTCACACGTTCGTTGCCTTTGACCATCACTTTCGAGACCGTCGGTTTTTTGGTGCCGCTAGGGCTAGGCTTGACGATCGTGACTTCGCGCATGCCACGGCCTTTTTTGACCAATTTAGTTTCTTGCTTGCCTTCAACCTTTGGGCGATACAAAACCAGCAGTTTTCCTATATGCTGTACCGGTGCGGCGCGCAGATCGGCACAAATGCTTTCATACATGGCAATGCGGGCTTCACGGTCGTCGCCAAATACGCGAACCTTGATCAAGCCGTGCGAATTGAGCGCCGAATCAATTTCTTTGACGACAGCGGGCGTCGCGCCGGCTTCGCCGATCAGGACGACCGGTTTGAGGGCGTGGGCTTGCGAGCGCAGTTCGCTGCGTTCGACGGGGGTAAGTTTTAACATATGTTTTCCTTGTGCGTCCGATTGGGTGCACGATAATAAATCACCTGGCGCAGCCAGGCAGATTAAAGATTTCCTTTAAAGGCAGTATTTTACGCGAATGGCAAAGAATAAATTCAATCAAAATTGGGTTCACGATCATATAAATGATCCTTATGTGAAACTTGCGCAAAAAGAAGGCTACCGCGCCCGTGCTGTTTACAAGCTCAAGGAAATCGATGAGACGGAAAAACTGATCCGTCCTGGTCAAATCATCGTCGATCTGGGGGCAACGCCGGGTAGTTGGTCGCAATATGTACGTAATAAGCTGGCCGGGAAGGAAGGCGGCGGTATCGTCGGTGAAATTTTTGCACTCGATTTGCTGCCTATGGATCCGATTGCCGATGTCGGCTTTATTCAGGGCGATTTCCGCGAAAAAGAAGTGCTCGACGAATTGGAACGCAGTTTATTGGGCCGTAAAGTCGATGTGGTGCTGTCGGATATGGCACCGAACTTATCGGGTAACTCGACGGTCGATTCGGCGCGCGTCGAATATATTATCGAATTGGCGGTCGATTTCGCCAAAGCGCATCTGAAACCGGGTGGCGCTTTGCTGGTCAAATGTTTTCATGGACCTAGTTATAATAATATAGTTGATTTATTTAAAAATGAATTCAAACAGGTTATTAATAAAAAACCAAAAGCGAGCAAAGACAAGTCTTCTGAGATTTTTTTGCTTGGAAAAGGTTTGAAGAACCTTGAATGAAAGAATTTGCTCTTGATAATCCTCAATAGTGCCAGCATATGTTGGCTAGCAAGCTCTACCTATTGAGGGTAGAATAATGATTACCGTATCAAATGGCGTAACCTGCGCTTAAGGAGTTCTCGTGAATAATATGTTTTCAAAAGCGGCTATCTGGGTAGTTGTTGCCTTAGTGCTTTTCACTCTTTTCAAGCAGTTTGAAGGAAAGACGAGCGGTGCCGGCATGGCTGCCGTGCCTTATTCGGAATTTCTCGATGAGGTCAAGGCCAAGCATATTAAAGAGGCAACGATCGATGATGCCAATCGTACCGTGACCGCGGTCACTAACGATGGAAAAAAAATCAAATCGCAATTGACGATATTTGATCGCGGCTTGGTCGGTGATCTGGTCAGTAACGGCATTAAATTCGATAATAAACCGCCGGAAGAGCAATCTTTCCTGTCGCAAGTTTTTATTTCTTGGTTCCCGATGTTGTTGTTAATTGGCGTCTGGGTGTTTTTCATGCGCCAGATGCAAGGTGGCGGCAAGGGTGGCGCGTTCTCCTTCGGTAAGTCGAAGGCGCGTATGCTCGATGATACCAATAACAATGTCAGTTTCGCCGATGTAGCCGGCTGTGATGAAGCCAAAGAAGAAGTGACGGAAGTGGTCGATTTCTTGCGCGATCCGACCAAGTTTCAAAAGCTCGGCGGTCGTATTCCGCGCGGCGTATTGATGGTCGGGCCACCGGGTACCGGTAAAACTTTGTTGGCGCGGGCGATTGCCGGCGAAGCGAAAGTGCCGTTTTTCACCATTTCCGGGTCCGACTTCGTCGAAATGTTCGTCGGTGTCGGCGCATCCCGTGTGCGTGATATGTTTGAGAATGCTAAAAAACATGCTCCCTGCATCATCTTCATCGATGAAATTGATGCGGTCGGTCGCCATCGCGGTGCCGGCATGGGTGGTGGTAACGATGAGCGCGAACAGACTTTGAATCAGATGCTCGTTGAGATGGATGGTTTCGAAGCCAATTCCGGTGTCATCGTTGTGGCTGCGACCAACCGTGCCGATGTGCTCGATAAAGCCTTGTTGCGTCCTGGTCGTTTCGATCGTCAAGTATCGGTCGGTTTGCCTGATATCCGTGGTCGTGAACAGATTCTTAATGTTCACATGCGCAAAGTGCCAATTTCTTCCGATGTGCGCGCCGATATCTTGGCGCGTGGTACCCCGGGTTTTTCCGGTGCCGATTTGGCCAATTTGGTCAATGAAGCAGCCTTGTTTGCCGCGCGTCGCAACAAACGCTTGGTCGAAATGCTTGACTTCGAAGATGCCAAAGACAAAATCTTCATGGGTCCGGAACGTAAGTCTATGGTCATGCGTGAAGATGAACGTCGCAATACCGCGTATCACGAGTCTGGTCATGCTGTGATCGCCAAGCTCATGCCTAAGGCTGATCCGGTACATAAAGTGACCATCATGCCGCGTGGTTTTGCCCTCGGCTTGACTTGGCAATTGCCTGAGCATGATCAGATCAGCGGTTACAAAGATAAGATGTTGGAAGAAATTTCCATCTTGTTCGGTGGCCGTATTGCCGAAGAGATTTTTGTCGGCCAAATGTCTACCGGTGCCTCGAATGACTTTTCTCGTGCCACCAAGTTAGCTCGTTCCATGGTCACACGCTTCGGTATGTCCGATAGCATGGGTGTGATGGTCTACGAAGATAATCAGCAAGAAGGTTACTTCGGTGCTTCCTCGAAAACCATCTCGGAAGCGACGCAGCAAAAAGTCGATGCCGAAATTCGCTCGATTCTCGATACTCAGTACGCGCTGTCGCGCCGCTTGCTCGAAGAAAACCGCGATAAAGTGGAAGCCATGACGAAAGCTCTGCTCGATTGGGAAACCATCGACGCCGATCAAGTCAGTGACATCATGAATGGCATGCCGCCGCGGCCGCCGAAACTCGGTCAGTCTACCGGTCGCTCTACCTCCGATTCATCGGGTGGTGGCAGTGGTGGTGTGACGCCGAATGTGACGGCACCGGCTTGATTTTTTGACGACAGTGTTTTTTTAAAAAGGTGGGGAGTAATCCTCGCCTTTTCTTTTTTATGACTAATTATTTTCAATGTGGCCGCTATCGGTTTAACTGGGGCGCGGCGCGGCATAAGCCGCTGGTGATGGGCATACTCAATGTTACACCGGATTCATTTTCTGACGGTGGCCAATTTCTCGACCTCGACAGTGCGCTGTCGCGTGCCGAACAAATGATCGAGGAGGGCGTCGACATCATTGATATCGGTGGTGAGTCGAGTCGGCCAGGTGCGCAAGCCTTATCGCTGGAGCAAGAATTGGCGCGTGTGATGCCGGTGATCTTCGCGCTGCGTGACTGCGGCAAACCACTCTCGATCGATACCTATAAACCGGCCGTCATGCGTGAAGCGCTGCTGGCCGGTGCCGATATGATCAACGACATACAAGGTTTTCGCTCGCCTGAGGCGCGCGCTGCCGTGGCTGATTCGGAGGCGGGCCTGTGTGTGATGCATATGCAAAAAACGCCTGGCGATATGCAGCAGCGGCCGCAATACCAAGATGTGCATGCCGAAGTCTTGCAATTTCTTGCTGCACAAGCGCAGGCCTTGCAAGCCAGTGGTATTGCACGCGAACAGATTTGTATTGATCCGGGCTTTGGCTTTGGTAAATCTTTGGCGCATAATATTGCACTCTTTCAAGATATCGAATACTTGCAACAAGAATTAGGTTTGCCACTCTTGGTTGGCGTGTCGCGTAAAACCATGATCGGTGAATTGACTGGGAAAAGCGCCGAGCGCCGTTTGGCCGGCAGCGTCGCCGCGGCCTTGGCGGCAGCGCAGCGGGGTGCTAAAATCGTGCGCGTCCATGATGTCGCTGAAACAATGGATGCCTTAACTGTATGGCAGGCTTTGCTTGCTTGATTATTAGGAAAAAGAATAATGACAAGAAAATATTTTGGTACCGATGGTATCCGTGGTCGCGTCGGTGTTGCACCGATCACGCCTGATTTTGTAATGCGGCTTGGTTACGCTGCCGGCAAAGTGCTGGCGCAAGCCGGTTCGCGTGGCGATAAGCGTCCAACGGTCTTGATTGGTAAAGATACCCGTATTTCCGGCTATATGCTTGAAGCCGCGCTCGAAGCTGGCTTTGCTGCCGCCGGTGTTGACGTGATGTTGTGCGGCCCGATGCCAACTCCGGGGGTGGCGTATCTGACGCGCGCCCTGCGCTTGTCGGCCGGCGTCGTCATTTCGGCCTCGCATAATCATTACGCTGATAATGGTATCAAGTTTTTTTCATCGCAAGGCAATAAGCTCGCCGATGAAGTCGAATTGGCGATTGAGGCGGCGTTGGAAGAACCGATGCTCTGTGTCAGTTCGGATCATCTTGGGAAGGCTAAGCGCTTGCCTGATGCCAGTGGTCGCTATATAGAATTTTGTAAGAGTACGTTTCCATCTGAACTCGATTTGCGCGGCCTGCGCATTGTGGTTGATTGTGCCCATGGTGCCGCCTACGACATCGCTCCGCACGTCTTGCATGAGCTTGGTGCCGAGGTGATTGCGATCGGTAATACACCGAACGGCTTGAATATCAATGACAAAGTTGGTGCGACTGCCCCCGATGCCTTAGCCATTGCGGTACGCGCCAACCATGCCGATCTCGGCATCGCGCTCGATGGCGATGCGGATCGTTTGATCATGGTCGACCGCCATGGGAAAATTTATAATGGCGATCAATTGTTGTATTTGATTGTGGTCGATCGCTTGAGTATGGGCCCGGTAGCGGGTGCCGTTGGCACCTTGATGACCAATATGGCGGTCGAAATCGCTTTCGAAAAACTGGGCGTCGGTTTTGTGCGTGCGCGGGTCGGTGACCGCTATGTGCTCGAGCAAATGCAGGAGCGCGGCTGGTTGATCGGTGGCGAAGGATCTGGTCATTTGTTATGTCTGGATAAGCATTCGACCGGTGATGGCATTATTTCGGCCTTGCAGGTCTTGTCGGCCCTGCGTCGCAGTGGCAAGTCGCTCGATGCCTGCTTCAGTGAATTACACTTATTTCCGCAGGTATTGTTAAATGTGCGCGTTGCTGCCGGTTTTGATTGGCAAAACAATGCCGCTTTGATGCAGGAAAAAACAGCGGTGGAAGAGCAATTGAAAGGTCGCGGCCGCGTCTTGATCCGCGCTTCCGGCACCGAACCGCTGTTGCGAGTGATGGTGGAAGCCGATGCGGATGAATTGGCTAACACTTGTGCACGCCGCTTGGTGGCGTGTATTGAACATGGCTGATAAATACGCCTGACTAAGTTCTGCCGCGGCTTGATACCGCGGCAGTAAACAGGTAGTATGGCCACTTCAGTTTTTCCGGCTGTTTTTTTATCAGTCGCGCTTCATCTGGTTCCTAGGCGGCCCGTCGTTCAACGGATAGGACCTCGCTCTTCTAAAGCGATCATGGGGGTTCGATTCCCTCCGGGCCGACCAATACTTCTGCGCTGCATCGGGCTTTTGTCCGCGCGCTCTTGGCGGGTCGTACACCCCGCCAACAATCACTTCATTCTCGCGTGTGTCCTCGCTACGTCATTCCTGCCAAAAGCTCGCAGGAACGAGCTTACGGGCGGTTTGGGTAATATCCCGAAGCGATAGTCTCCTTTTGGCGGAAACGCCGCAGCCTTCGTTTTAACTGCAAATGCGGTTTGACTATCCGCTGTTTCACGCCTATTCTACATCAAACAATTATCTTTTTTACATTTTAATGTGCGTAAGAAAATCTCGCTCACGATAAGTTTTCCATCAATTTTGTACCGATGTGCCTCATTTACACTGCAATCGTGATGAGCTGATTCGGATTGGCCACTAAGACGCGTTTGTGGGCAGACGGAATCGTTCCTCATTTTTATGAAAGTGAGATTTTGAACTCTTATCCTTTAGTGGTTGATTTAGATGGCACCTTAATTCATACCGACATGCTGCAAGAATCGGCGTTGGCGTTCCTGCGTGAGCAGCCGTGCGCGCTATGGCGTGTGCCGCTGTGGCTTATGTGTGGTAAAGCTATTCTCAAACAACAACTGGCCGAACGGACCGACTTCGATCCGGCTACCTTACCCTATCATCCGCACTTTCTCGCCGAACTGGTCGCGCAACATCGCAATGGCCGAAGCTTACTTTTGTGTACAGCCAGCGATGGCAAAATTGCTCGCCGCATTGCCGCTCACCTCGGTATTTTTGATGCGGTGATCGCCAGTGATGGCAGACGCAATCTGGCCGGTACGCATAAGGCGGAGGCGCTGGTGGCACGCTTTGGCAGCGGCAGGTTTGATTATGCCGGTAATTCCTCGGCTGATTTGGCGGTGTGGTCGCATGCGCGTGCCGGCATCGCCGTCAATGCTGATCCAGCTTTGCTGGCAAGGGCACAGCAGTGTTGCCGGCTCGAGCAAGTCTTTCCGCCCGAACCAATCGGCGTGCGAGGCTGGTGCCAGGCATTACGCGTTCATCAATGGCTGAAGAATCTGTTGATCTTCATTCCCTTGTTCGGTGCGCATCAACTTGGTGCCTTGGAGCCATTGCTTACCTTGCTGTTGGCGTTTTGCTCGTTTTGTTTGTGTGCTTCGGCCGTGTATATCGCTAATGACTTGCTCGATTTACCCTCAGACCGTAAGCATCCACGCAAGCGCCGCCGGCCGTTTGCGCGCGGCTTGCTTCCTTTGCACCTCGGGGTATTGTTGTTGCCCTTGCTGTTGGGATCGAGCGGGCTGTTGGCATGGCAAGTAGGGCCGCAGTTCTCCGTATGGCTGCTGGCTTACTTTGCGTTGACCTGCGCCTATTCTTTTTATCTCAAACGTATCATGGTCATCGATTGCATTGCCTTAGCCGGCCTATACACCTTACGCTTGGTGGCTGGTGCGGCGGCGGTGCAATTGCCCTTGTCATTTTGGTTGTTGGCGTTTTCGGGATTTTTGTTTCTTTCATTGGCCTTCGTCAAGCGTTATGCTGAATTACGTGGGCAAACACGGCAAGGGATGCAGCAGGTCCATGGCCGCGGCTATTACACTTCCGATGCCAGCCTCATACAAATGTTGGGCGTGACGGCCGGCTATGGTGCGGTGCTGGTGCTGGCCTTATACATTAACAGTGCGGTGGTGATCGAATTGTACCGGGCACCAGAGCTGATCTGGGGCACGATACCGGTCACCCTGTTTTGGGTCAGCTGGATATGGATGCAGGCTGACCGCGGCAATATGCACGATGATCCCTTGGTGTTTGCCTTGCGTGATCGCGCCAGCCTTTGGTCTGGCCTCGTGTTTATGGTGATATTGAGCCTGGGAGCGCTCGGCAAACCATGGTAAACATCGATTCTTGGGGGCGCTTGGGTGCACGTCCGCATCATGTCAGTACGCTGTACCAGCGTGCCGATATCGCCACTGCCTTGCAAGCTGGCGTGCCAGCGCTGGCGTATGGTATGGGGCGCAGTTACGGCGATGCTTGCCTCAATCCCGGTGGTCGTTTGCTGCACACCCGTGGCCTCGATCGTTTCATTTCCTTCGATCGTCGCAGCGGTGTGTTGTGCTGTGAAGCAGGGGTATTGTTGCGGGATATACAGCAACTCAGCCTTCCTTGTGGCTGGATGCTGGCGGTGTCGCCAGGGACCGAGCTTGTGACGGTCGGCGGTGCGATTGCCAATGATGTGCACGGTAAGAATCAACATAGTCAGGCGTCATTCGGCAATCATGTGCGGCAATTGCGGCTGATACGCAGCGATGGCACCATCATCGACTGCGGTCCTCGGCACAATGCCGGCTGGTTTGCCGCCACGGTGGGCGGGATAGGTTTGACTGGCATCATCAGTGAGGTGGAGTTGCAACTGCGTCGTGTTGTCGGCCCTTGGCTGGATTGCGAAAGCCTCGCGTATGCCAATCTCGATGAATTTTTTGCCTTGTCCGCCAGTTCCGCCCTGACCTGGGAATACACCGTGGCATGGATAGATTGTCGCTCGCGCTGTGGGCGCGGCATTTTTTTACGCGGCCGTCACAGCCAGGCGCATTTGCCCCTGCCGGTTGCGCGCAAAGCTGTCGCCATGCCTATGGTGCCACCGTTTTCGCTGATTAACCGGGTGACGCTGCCTTGGCTTAACCGCGGCTATTATTATTTGCAGCGCCAGCGGCAGCGCGAACGGTCAAAGCCACAGCACTATCAGCAATTTTTTTATCCGCTCGATCATGTGCTCAACTGGAATCGCATGTATGGACCGCGCGGTTTTTACCAATACCAATGCGTACTGCCATCGGTACCGGGACCGTTTGCCGTAGCGGCCATGCTGGCGGCGATCAAACGCAGCGGCGAGGGTTCATTTCTGGCGGTGCTGAAAACTTTTGGTGTGCGTGCTTCACTAGGTATGTTGAGTTTTCCGACCGCCGGTGTGAGCTTGGCACTGGATTTCCCTAATCGCGGTGTCTCGACCACTGACTTGTTCGAGCAACTTAATGCCATCGTCGCCCAAGCTGGTGGACGTTTGTATCTGGCCAAAGATGCTTGCATGCCGCGTACCTTGTTCCGCGCTGCTTATCCGCGCCTGAACGAATTTTCCACTTACCGCGATCCGGGCTTGAGTTCAGCCATGTCGCGGCGTTTGATGGGGTATTGACCATGCTACGTTATCAGCGCGCACGTATTGTCATCATCGGTGCCACCTCGGCCATCGCCAGTCAGTGCGCGCGTCGCTGGCTGGCAGGCGGTGCCGCTGCCTGTGTCTTGCTCGGACGCAATGCGGAAAAGTTGGCGGTATTGGAAGCGGATTTACGGCTGCGCTATCCGCTCGCAGATATCAGCAGCCGTTGCCTTGATTTTCTTGATGTCGTGGCGATCGAGGCTTGCGCGGCCGAGTTAGTCCAGGGTGGCCCCATCGATATCGCGCTGATCGCGCACGGTAATTTGCCATTGCAAGCGGCTTGTCAAGCGGACGTGCAATTGACGCGCGAAGCCTTGTTGCTCAATGCGATTTCGCCGGCGCTGTTTGCCGAAGCCTTCGCGGCGCGGATGCAGCAACAGGGTGGCGGCTGTTTGGCATTGATCAGCTCGGTCGCCGGTGAGCGCGGGCGCAAATCGAACTATGTTTACGGTGCGGCCAAAGCCTTATTGAGCCGCTATGCCGAAGGACTGCAACACCGCTTTGCCGGTACCCCCTTGCACGTGGTCTTGATCAAGCCGGGGCCGACCGCCAGCCCAATGACTGCGCACTTGCTGCGCAGTGGCGTGCGTTTGGCACCGCTGGGGCAGGTGGCGGATGCGATTGTTGCCGGGATCGCAAAGCATCGTGCCGTGATTTATGTGCCGCGCAAATGGGCGCTGATTATGCTGCTCATTCGAGTGTTGCCACGCGCGATTTTTAATAAACTCAATATCTGAAGGATCGTTGCTGATGCATTGGCAAGATAAAAAAATCATTCTCGCCGGCGGTGCCGGGCTGGTGGGGCAAAATTTGGTGGCGCAGTTGCGCGCGCGTGGCTATCGCAATCTGGTGGTACTCGATAAGCATCGTGCCAATTTGGCCGTGCTACGCCAATGGCAGCCGCAGGTGCAGGCTGAGTATGCCGATCTGGCGCAAGCTGGGGAGTGGCAGCGACATGTAGAGGGGGCGGCTGCCTTGGTGATGCTGCAAGCGCAAATAGGGGGCACGCTTGAAACTGAATTCACGCGCAATAGCATCACCAGCACACGCCTGATTCTGGCTTTGCTCAAGCATTATCCAAACGTGCAACTGATACATATCAGTTCTTCCGTGCTCAATTCGGCTGCAGATGATTTTTATACCCGCAGTAAGCGCACGCAGGAACAGTTGGTGCGCGCCAGCGGCCTGGCTTGCACCATCTTGCGGCCGACCCTGATGTTCGGCTGGTTCGACCGCAAACATCTGGGCTGGCTGGCCCGGTTCATGCGCCGCGTGCCGCTGTTTCCGATTCCCGGTCATGGGCACTATCTGCGCCAGCCTTTGTATGCCGCTGATTTTTGCCGCATCATCGTGCGCTGCCTTGAAAAACCGGAGTTAAGCGGCACTTACAATATCTCGGGACAAGAAAACATCGATTACATCGATATCATTCGCCGGATTCGGCAGGTCACCGGCAGCCGCACGCTACTGTGCCGACTGCCGTATCGCGTGTTTCATGCTTTGCTGCGCTTGTGGGCCTGGTTTGATCGTAATCCGCCATTCACGACGCAGCAATTAGCCGCACTCTGTACTCGCGACCGCTTCGAAGTCATCGATTGGCCCAGCCTGTTTGGCGTGCCGGCGACACCGTTTGCACTGGCGATTGATGAAACCTTCAACGACCGCCGCTACAGTCACATTATTCTGGAGTTTTAATATGGCAGCACGTATCGCCGTACTGGGGGCCGGTCCTATGGGCTTGGCAGTGGCATATCAACTGGCACGTGACGGTCATTGTCCGGTCGTGTACGAAGCCGATGACCGTATCGGTGGCATGAGCGCCGCCTTCGACTTCGGTGGACTACGTATCGAGCGCTACTACCATTTCCATTGCACCTCTGATGCCGCCTTCTTGGGCATGTTGAGCGAACTCGGTCTGGCCGATCGTCTGCATTGGGTGACGACCCGCATGGCTTACTGGTATCAAAACCGTTTGCAAGCATGGGGGAATCCGCTGGCTTTGCTGCGTTTTCGGGGTTTGAGTATGCTCGCTAAATTTCGTTACGGCTGGCATGTCTATTCAGCCAGCAAGCGTGATACGTGGCAAACGCTGGACTGCGTGCATGCCATCCCTTGGTTGAAAAAATGGGTAGGTGAAGAAGCGTACGAAGTGTTGTGGCGGCGGTTGTTTGAATACAAATTTTATCAATACAGCCAAGACGTCTCGGCCGCTTGGATTTGGAGCCGGATTCGGCGTATTGCTCGTTCGCGCCGCAGTTTGTTTGCCGAACAGCTCGGCTATCTCGACGGTGGTTCGGAAACCTTGCTGCAGGCGATGCGACGCGACATTGAGCGGCATGGCGGTGAGATCCGTTTGAGCTCGGCAGTCAGCCGCGTCGTGCTCGATGCTGATGGCGTGCGCGGGGTGGAATCGCAAGGACAATTTTTCGCATTTGAAAAAGTGATCAGCACGATTCCCTTACCACATGTGCCGGCACTGATACCCGATTTGCCGGCAGCGGTGCTGACGCAGCTACGGGCGCTCAAAAACATGGCTGTGGTATGTGTGATTGTCAAATTACGGCGTGCCGTGAGTGACAATTTTTGGCTCAATACGAATGATGAAGAGATGGATATTCCGGGTCTGGTTGAATACAGTAATTTGCGAGCGCTTGATGGGCATGTGGTTTACGTGCCCTTTTACATGCCAGGCGAACATGAAAAATTCGCCGAACCGGATCAAGTGTTTCTCGATAAAGTACGCCGCTATTTGAAAAAAATTAATCCGGCTTTGGTCGACGAAGATTTTCTGGCAATGCGTGCCAGCCGTTACCGGTATGCGCAACCGCTGTGCGAACCCGGGTATTTACAGCGTTTGCCACAGCTTAGCGTATCCGGTTTGTGGCTGGCTGATACCTCATGTTATTACCCGGAAGATCGCGGTATTTCGGAAAGCATCGCCTTCGGTCGAGAACTTGCGCGCACGGTGTTCTCATGAAGGCGCGTAGTCATACCAAGCAGTTTTCCTTATTCCTGCTGTGCAGCGGTTTGGCAGCACTGCTCAATTTCAGTGCCCGTATTGTCTTTAACCGCTGGGTCGATTTCGCTGCTGCCGTGTTGCTCGCTTATGTATGTGGCATGTTGCTGGCCTTTATCTTGGCAAAATACCTGGTGTTTACGGATAGTCGGCAAACTTTATCGCACTCGTTGCTGTTTTTCATCGTGGTCAATGGCTTAGCGATTTTACAAACCTACTTGATCAGCGTGGCACTGTTACGCTGGCTGGCACCGGCGGCAGCCCATGCGATCGGGATTGCGGTGCCAGTATTGACCAGTTATCTTGGTCACCGCTATGGCTCGTTTCGCGCGGAGCCACTGCGATGAGGCGGCGCAAGCAAGCGCCAGCCGGCGCAGCCATCCCGGTTGTCGATCAGTCCGCACCGAGTTGGCTGGGTTATAGTGCCGCCTATGCTGGGATCATGCTGTTGTTGGCGTTCATCGGCGGGGTACGTGGCTATACCGCGATTCCTTGGTGGGATATGTGGGATGGCGTGATCGGTTTCATGGCGGCGCTCAATGAGGGTGATAACAGTGCTTGGTGGGCGCAACACAATGAACATCGCATTGTTTTATCGCGGCTCTTGTTTTGGCTTGATGAACGTTTGTTCGGTGGCCAGTATATCTTTCTGATCGCGGTCAATTATCTGCTGGTGCTGGCCACGGCCGCGCTGTTCTGGCGCATGCTCAAGGACTTGTGTGGGCCTGCGCCGCTGTCGCCAATTGAGCGTGCCTTCGCATGGCTACTGACGGCATGGTTATTTTTGTGGACGCAATCGGATAATCTTACTTCGCCGTTTCAGAGCCAGTTCATCCTCGCGCAGTTGTTACCGCTGGCAGCGCTGTATGCACTGGCTGTGTCGGTACAACGCGGGCGCGTCTGGTTTGTGCTCGCTTGCGTACTCGGTGTGCTGGCCTTGGGGGCGATGGCCAATGGTGTGCTGGCCTTGCCCTTGCTGGCGTTGTATGCGCTGTGGCTGCGCCAGAGCGCCTGGCGGGTGGCTGTTTTGGCGCTGCTGGCACTGCTGTGCAGTTGGCTGTATTTTCATGGTTTTTCCGCACCGAGCGATCATAGTTCGCCGCTGCAGACTTTGCTCGCACATCCGCTCGATGCGCTGCATTATGTCTGCCTTTACCTCGGCAGCCCGTTTCATTATCTGGTGTTCAAAGGATACCTCGGTCGTGCCTTCGCCAGTATTATGGGAGCAGTCTTGTTAGGCCTCACACTGCGTTTTACTTGGCAGGCTTGGCGCAGTCGCGCGCCGGCAGCGGTGCCGTTGGCACTGTTGTTTTTCCTTGCTTATGTGTGTGCCAGTGCGGTCGGCACTGCCGGCGGACGCTTGTTATTCGGTGACCAAACTGCACTGTCACAGCGCTATACCACGCCGGTACTGATGGCGTGGGCGGCCATGTGCTTGCTCTGTTTGCCGCAGTGGCGCGCTTGGCTGAGCAGTCGGCAAGGCTGGACGCGCTGCGGTTTGGTGGGCTTGCTGGTGCTGATGTTGGTGGTCCAGTTGTATGCGCTCAAACCCTTGGGCGGAAAAATGTGGCAGCGGCAATTGGCGGTATTGGCCATGGAGTTGGCGGTGCGCGATACCGAGCAGTTGGAACTGCTGTATCCGGAACCGCTGCGCTTGCAAACGGTGATAGAACAAGCGCGCACCCAAAAACTCAGTGTGTTTGCCGATCCTGTGTATGCCGGGGTGCGCGAGCAATTGGGGCAAGTGATATCGCTCAATGCATGGCTTCCGGCAGTCGGGCAAATAGTTGAGCAAAATGTGCTCAAGGACGATGCGCGCTTCGTGCGCGTCTTCGGCAGCTTGGCGTCCGAGCATGGCACGACGCCGGTGCTGGCGCTGGTGGATGAAAATGGGCGCATGCTGGGCTACGCCCTGGTGCATCCCGCTGCCGATTCGAGCGGACAGCACCTGTTTGGCGGCTATTTATTGAGCGGGAACGCGAGTGCGCAACTGCATTTGCTGCGGCGGCCGTGACGGGGTAAGACAGGGGCGAGACAGCCGGCGCATGTGGCTTACCGGAATTGAGCGAAAAACCCTGTCTCCTCAGAGGCTGTCGCAAAAGCCTGATGGACGTTTTTTACACCTGAAACACCGCATACCTCGTCATTCCTGCATGCCACAG